>NZ_CP135021.1:314435-628870 GCF_039388985.1 Buchnera aphidicola (Aphis aurantii)
TAAAGTATTCAATATTTTTATACATAAATTATAATGAGTCAATCTGATATATTATTTGATCATAAACATATTTGGCATCCATATTCTTCTATTATTAATCCACTTTTTTGTCATCCTGTAATATCAGCAAAAGGAGTATATTTAAAATTAAAAAATGGAAAAAACATAATAGATGGAATGTCTTCATGGTGGTCTGCCATACATGGATACAATCATCCTATACTAAATAAAGCTTTAAAAAAACAAATAAAAAAAATGTCTCATGTTATGTTTGGAGGTATAAGTCATCCGCCTGCTATTCTATTATGTAGAAAATTAATTCAATTAACTCCAGAAAAATTAGATTGTGTTTTTCTATCGGATTCTGGTTCAATAGCTATTGAAGTAGCAATAAAAATGTTAATACAATATTGGCAATCCTTAGGGGAAAATAGAACTCAGATATTAACTATTAAAAATTCATATCATGGTGATACTTTTGGTGCTATGTCTATTTCCGATCCAGAAAATTCCATACATAAAATATATAATCAATTTTTGCCAAAAAATTTATTTGCAAATCCTCCTATTTCCAATTTTAATGAAGAATGGAATTCTAATGATATTATATCGTTTCAAAAAATCATAGAAAAAAATAGATTCAATATAGCTGGCGTAATATTAGAGCCGATAGTTCAAGGTGTTGGAGGTATGAAGTTTTATCATCCTATGTTTCTAAAAAAAGTTGAAAAATTATGTAAATTGTATAAAATTCCATTAGTTTTTGATGAGATTGCCACAGGATTTGGTAGAACTGGAAAATTTTTTGCATTTCAACATGCCAATGTCACTCCTGATATATTATGTATAGGAAAAGCAATGACTGGTGGAACAATAACATTAGCAGCAACTATCACCTCTCGAAACATTGCTGATGTTATCAGTAATAGTGATATTGGCTGTTTTATGCATGGACCAACTTATATGGGTAATCCACTCGCGTGCTCTGTGGCTTATGCTAATATAAAAATATTAGAAAAAAACGAATGGAAAAAACAAATTATTAATATTGAAAAAGAACTATTTAAAAATTTATTACCTTTACTTCATCATCCTAGGGTTATTGATGTTCGTGTTTTAGGTGCTATAGGTGTAGTTGAATGTAAACAACACGTTAATTTAGAGCGGATACAAAAATTTTTTGTAAAAAATGGTGTTTGGATAAGACCTTTTAAAAAATTAATTTATATTGTCCCACCATATATCATCAGTATAAATAATTTAAAAAAACTTATCAAAGTTATTACACAGTCTTTGAATGAAAATACTTTATTTATTTAAACTTATTTAAATTTTACAGATCATTGTCCATAATGGTTCTTTTCCCGTAGAATACGTATGAATTTTTTTCAAATCTCCATTTTTTTTATGAATACTATATAAACTAAATTTATTAGATTTTTGACCGGCTACTATCATATATTTGTTATCTTCATCAATACAAAATGTTCGAGGTTGTGTTTCTGTAAAATAAATATTAATAAATACAATTGTACCATCGATTTGATTGACGTGAAATAACGAAATAGAATTTAATGTTCTATCAGAAACATATAAAAAACTACCGCATGATGTCAGATGAATATCAGCAGACCAATATGTATTACACATCACATTATTTATTATGGAAATATTTTGTATATTTTTTACCTTTGCCTCATTTTGATGAATATATATTTTCCAAACATCTACAGTACCATTTAATTCATTTATAGTATAAATAAAATCTTGATTATTAGGATGAAATACAATATGACGTGGACCAGAATTAATTTTAGTTTGAATAAATTTTTGTTCTGTACTTTTCAATATACCATATTTTGTTAAATAATATAAATAAATACAATCTTCTTTCAATGAAGTTATAAATAACATGTTATATTTAGTATTAAATAATGCACTATGACAACCCTTAATATTATAGATAATTTGTATTGGATCCTGAGGTATTCCATATTTATTTAAAGGTATAACACTTAAAGAGTTATGATGGTATGAACTACAAAACAAAAATTTTTTATGAGAGCAAAAAGAAATATAATTAGGGCTTCCGGGGATGTAGATTTGGCTGTTTTTTTTCAACATTCCATTTTCTTCTATAGTATATACAAGTATACGGTTGTCAGGACGAACACCAGCATATAATAAATTTTTATCTTTAATTAAATTTATTGGTTGTACTTGACCATCAGTTTCAATTTTTTGAATGAGTTGCATATTTCCATTTTGATACAAATCCCAAATTTCTATATCTTGACTCATGGAATTAGCAATATAAACAATTTGTTTCATATATTTCCTTTCTATATATATTTAAATATACAATAAATATTGTATTTATAATTAAATCTTGAATTTTTTTAAATCGATTTTAATTGTCTGAAAGTTTTAAATTTTTTAATAAATGAAAAATCCAATTTAAACGTAAAAAATCATTTTGAAAATTATGAACAAATTTTATTTTAGTTGAATTAATCATTTTCCAAAGATGAGGTTCTTTTTGAAAAATTGAAAGTAAATATTTCATATTAATTAAGCTATTTTTATTAAATTTTATAATTCCTATATTTCGATTAGATTTAATATGTGAAATACAAATTTTTTTTGCTAATAATTTGATTTTAGCAATTAAAAATAAATTTTCCGCAAATATTGGCAATTTTCCAAATTGACTTAAAATTTCAAAATATATTTTTTTAATTTCTTTTTCACTAATAGCATTTTCAATTTTTTCGTAAAAAAATAATCTTTGATTTATATCTGAGATATAATTATTTGGTAATAACGAAGGTGCATGAAGTTCAATATTTGATTTTTTAATTAAATTTTCTAATAATATTGTTTTTTCTCCTTTTTGAAAAAGTTTAATAGTTTTATTTAATAGCTTCATATATAAATTAATTCCTATACCATTTATATGTCCACTCTGCTCTTTTCCAAGTAATTCTCCTATTCCTCTTATTTCTAAATCTCTATTAGATAAATTAAATCCGCTTCCAAAATTATTTGTAAGAGCAATTGCATCTAGTCTTTTTTTTGCATCTAATGTAATTTTTTTTAAATTGTTAACGATAAAAAAAGCATATCCTTGATGATTAGACCGTCCAATTCTACCTCTAAGTTGATGTAATTGAGATAATCCAAAATGATCTGAATTCTCAACAATAATAGTATTTGCTTTAGGTATATCAATTCCACTTTCTATAATGGTTGTACAAACTAATATATTAAAACGATTTTGATAAAATTCATTCATTATACTTTGTAACTCAATATGATTCATTTTACCATGACCAACTTTGATTTTTGCATAAGGAACTAAATTAAATAATCTAGAAGCTATATCATAAATTCCTCGAACCTTATTGTATACATAATATACTTGTCCACCTCGAGAGATTTCTTTTGAAATTGCTTTTTTTATTAAATTAGGATTATATTCTTCTATAAAAGTTTGTATTTTTTTTCTTTCTTCGGGAGGATTGGATATAATAGATAAGTCTTTTATACCACTCATCGCCATATTTAATGTACGAGGAATTGGTGTGGCAGTTAAAGTTAATATATCAATATGAGAATATTTTTTTTTAATTATTTCTTTATGAACTACACCAAATCGATGTTCTTCATCGATAATTAATAGACCTAGATTATACCATTGAATATTTTCAAATAAAATTTTATGAGTACCTATTAATATATTAATTTTTCCAATTTCAATATTTTTTAAAATTTTTTCTTTTTCTTTTTCATTTCTAAATCTAGATAATATCTCTATATTTAAAGACCAATTATAAAATCGTTTTAAAAAATTATTAAAATGTTGTTCTGCTAATAATGTTGTCGGGACTAAAACAACAACTTGTTTTTGATTTGATATACATATAAAAGCTGCACGCATAGCTACTTCTGTTTTTCCAACACCTACATCACCACAAATCAATCTATCCATAGGAATATTTTTATACATATCATTTAAAACAGATTTTATAGCAAGTTCTTGATCTGAAGTTGTTTTAAACGGAAAATTTTTGCAAAAAAGATCATATTCTTTTTCATTTATTTTAAATGAAAAACCTTTTTGAGATAATCTATTGGCATAAATTTTTAATAAAGCTGCGGCATAATCACATAAATTTTTAGTAATCTTTCCTTTTTCTTTATCCCATCTGTCATTTCCCAATTTATCTAAAGCAATGTTTTTTTCTAAGTTTCCAACATATGGAGAAACAAGATGTAAATATGAAATAGGAACATATAATTTATTTTCTTCTGCATATAAAATTATTAGATATTCAGATTCAAAACTTGCAGTTTTTATTGTAGTTAATCCTTTGTATTTTCCAATTCCGTGTTGTATATGTATAATAAGATCATTGATTTTTAATTGATATAAACATTTATTATTATTTGATGAAATATTTGTATTATTTAAAATGTTAAATATTTCTTGTGTAGAAACAAATAAAAAATTTTTTTTAGTATCTATAAAACTATTATATAAATTCCCTATAATATAAAAAAAATTATTCTTATTATTAATATCATAAAAACTTTTTATATATTTAGGATAAATATTTCTTAAATTTAAAAATTTTAAAATTGTTATTAAACATTCTTTTTTTGTTATAAAAAAAATAACTTTTCCTGAAAAATTATATAAAAAAGAAAAAATTTTATTAAAATTCTTTTCCGTTGTATTTTTTTTAAAAAAATTGGGTAATTCTTTATATTTATAATTAAAAGAACTTTCGTTTTCTATATTTTGTAAGAATATTTTCATAGTAGAATATTTTTAAAATAAAATGAAAATTTTTTAATTAAAATTGAATTTAATTATTTTAAAATTATTGCTTTTTTTAATAAAATATATTTGTAAAATTTTAAAAATTTTTAAAATTATATTTATTAATCAATGCGTTATAAATAATAATTAAAATATTTTTAATAAATAATTTTCAATGAAAATGGTTGTAAAGATTAAATTTCTTTAATATTAAAAATATTTTAAAACATAAAATGTAATTTATTTTTATAAATTAAAATAATAATAATATTAAAATTTTTAAAATAAACACATCA
This sequence comes from Buchnera aphidicola (Aphis aurantii), assembly GCF_039388985.1. Taxonomy (NCBI): domain Bacteria; kingdom Pseudomonadati; phylum Pseudomonadota; class Gammaproteobacteria; order Enterobacterales; family Erwiniaceae; genus Buchnera; species Buchnera aphidicola. The sequence continues at coordinate 319,557 of NZ_CP135021.1, forward strand.
TAATTAGTTGATTTTAAAAAAAATATTTTATCATTCAACACATTATTTAAATTTTAATACTTTTTTATATTTAAAAATGTTTTTTAATTATGATAAAATATAATTTTTATTTAATTGATTTATTTTTTATTAAAAATTGATTTATTAATGAAAAAATATTACAAAATATTTCAACTATAAAAGATATTATTAATGTATAAGCCTGTATATATATTTATTGGTTTACGTTATTTATGGAATTCTCGTTTAACAAGTTTTAAAAAAATTATTACTTTTTTATCTATTATAGGTATTAGTATTGGCGTAGCGTCTATTATTATTACAGTAGCCTTATTTAATGGATTTCAAAATGAATTTAAAAAAAATATTTTATCATTTATACCTCATATAATTATTACTAATCGAGATTATTGTATTAATGAAAAAAAATTTCCTAAAAATATTTTAAAATCAAAAAATATTCAAAAAATATCTAGTTTTATTAGTAGTAAAGTTTTCATTCAAAATAAAGAAAACATAACTATAGGTGAAATTATTTCTTTTAAAGAAAAAAATTATAATGTTTTTAAAGACTATAATGTCCTGAATAATTTACACATGTTCAAATCTAACGAAAATAATATTATTATTGGAAAAAAATTAGCAGAAAAATTAAATATTAACATTAACGATATAATTAAATTAATCGTTTTTCCTAGTAATAAAAAACATTTTTTGAAAAATCTTTTAAATAACCAAACATTTAAAGTAACTAATATATTTTATACCAAAAATGAAATTGATAATTATCAAATATTAATGCATAGTAAAGTTGCTTTAAATTTTTTAAATTACCATCAAAATTATATTACTGGTTGGAGAATTTGGTTAAAAAACCCATTTTCTTTTGATATAAATACAATGCAAATAAACAAAAATAATTTACTTTTTTTAGATTGGAAACTAAAACACAATGAATTATTTAGAGCGTTTAATACTGAAAAATATATTATATTATTTTTTTTAATTTCAATTTTATTAGTTGTAGGAATTAATGTAGTTATTACTTTAACAGTAAGTATAGTAGAAAAACAAAACATTATTGCAATCTTAAAAACACAAGGATTGTGTCGTAAAAAAATTATGTTAATTTTTATTACATTAGGAGCTAGCACCGCTATTGTTGGAAATTTATTTGGAATGCTAATTAGTTTTGTATTAATTTTTCAAAAAAATATTTTAAATTCGTTAATACATTCGGTTTTTAATAATACTGATATTCAAATAAACATTTTTCCATTTCAAATTTTTTTAGTTAATATTACATTTATATTAATTTCTGTTTTATCTACATTATATCCCGCTTGGAATATTACTAAATTAACACCTTCTAAAATTTTATCTAATGAATAACATAATTTTAAAGTGTATCAATCTAACTAAATCTTATCAAGATGGTATAAAAAACGTTCATATTCTAAAAGAAACATCATTTTATCTCAACAAAAGTCATATCGCAGTTATTGTTGGAAAATCAGGATCGGGAAAAAGTACTTTTTTACACTTAATTAGTGGTTTAGAAAAACCTACTTCTGGCACTATTGTATTTGATGGTATACCGTTAAATTCACTTTCATCTAATCAAATAGCTAAATTAAGAAATTTAAATTTAGGATTTATATATCAATTTCATCATTTACTTTTAGATTTTAATATTCTAGAAAATGTTGCTATGCCATTACTTATTAATAATAAAAACATTGAACAAGCAAAAGAAGACGCACATGAAATGTTAATAAAAGTAAATTTAGAAAAAAAAATTTATAAATATCCATCTGAGCTGTCTGGCGGCGAAAGACAACGCGTAGCTATTGCTCGCGCTTTTATTAATAAACCAAAGTTAATAATAGCGGATGAACCCACTAGTCATTTAGACTCTTATCATTCAAAAAAAATTTTTGATTTAATATTTGAACTAAATAGTAATTTAAATACTTCTTTTTTAATTGTAACGCATGATCTTTTTTTTTCAAAAAAAGTAGATGTTTTATTTGAAATAAAAAATGGTCAGCTAAAATATAAAAACATTAAATGAATTTTTTACCTTTTTTTATTTCAAAACGATTGTATTTTCAAAATAATAAGAATCACACAATGTTTTTAATTTCTATTTTGTCTAAAATAGGAGTTTCTATTAGCGTTTTTATATTAATAATAAGTATTAGTGCTTTAAATGGTTTTAAAATATTAATTAATAAAAATATTTTATCATCTTTGCCTCATGGTATTATAAAATCAACAAATCATCCATTTTTTTATTGGAAAAAAATTATAAAACAAATTAATTGTATATCAGGAATTGATTATTCCGAACCATATATTTTAATGAATGGAGTGTTATTAAAAAAAAATAAAATTAAATTTTTAAATATTAAAAGCTTTAAAAAAATAAAATATATAAAAAAATATTTTTCTTTTCAAGCACAAAATAATCAGTTATTAAAGTTAAATAATTTTAAAAAAAATCAAATAATTCTTTCTTCTTCTTTGTGTAAAGATTTATTAGCCAAAAAAGGAGATTGGATTAATCTAATTATTTTGGATAATAAGTTTTCCTTTCAGTTAAATAAAATAAAAATTTTTTCTTTTCAAATTAAGTCTATATTTCATTCTAATGGTATTTCAAACGATAATATAGGATTAATTCCTTTTTCTTTTTTTAAAAATAATTTTAATATAGAAAATAATATTAATACTATTGAATTATACATGTCTACTCCTTTAGAGGCTAACAAAATTATTTTAGATGTAGCTAAAAAAATTAACATTCCTATTTTTTTATATACTTGGATAAAAGATTATAAATATATATATGATGATATTAAAAAAATTAAAATGATAATATATGTTCTATTGTTTTTACTAATAATTATTTCTACATTTGGTGTTATATCCATCTCTTTACTATCTATTTCTAAAAAAATAAAAGATATTTCTATTTTACGTAGTATAGGTGCAAATAATATGTTAATCCAATTAATTTTTTTATATTATGGATTTCGTTCTATTTTTATAGGAAGTTTAATTGGTTTAATATCTGGAATTATAACTGTTTTAAACAGTGAAAAAATTATGTTTTTTTTAGAAAAAAATTTTAGTAATAACTTATTAGTAAACAATATTTATTATCATAATTTTTTATTATTACAGCTAAATTTATCAGATATAATTATCATTTTTATTAGTACTATAATAATAGGAATTATTACAAATTGGTATCCAGCATATTACGCTTCAAAAATAGATCCTAGTAAGATGTTAAAAAAATTTTAGTTTTGTAAAATTATTCAGCAACATTTTTAATTAAAATTTTTGTAAATGTAACATTAATTTATTCATAAAAAAACGGTGAAATTATGACTATTAAAGTAGGAATAAATGGATTTGGTCGTATTGGGCGTGTTTTATTTCGGTTAGCCCAAAAACGTAAAAACATTGAAATTGTAGCAATAAATGATTTGATGGATCCTAAATATATAGCTTACATGTTAAAATATGATTCTACACATGGTATTTTTAAACAAAAAATTGAAGTACAAAATCAGAGTATTATTGTTAATGGAAAAACTATTAGAATCACTGCAATAAAAGATCCTAAAAAATTAATGTGGGATAATTTATCAATTGATGTAGTAATTGAATCTACAGGTCTTTTTTTAACTGAAGAAACCGCTTATCAACATATTTTAGCTGGCTCTAAAAAAGTTGTAATAACTGGCCCATCGAAAGATAATATTCCAATGTTTGTTAGAGGAGCTAATTTTGATAAATATAAAGGTGAAAAAATTGTATCTAATGCATCTTGTACAACTAATTGTTTAGCTCCTTTATCAAAAGTAATAGATGATAATTTTAATATTATTGAAGGCTTGATGACTACTGTTCACGCAGCTACTGCTACTCAAAAAGTTGTTGATGGACCTTCGAATAAAGATTGGAGAGGAGGAAGGGGAGTTTTTCAAAATATCATTCCTTCTTCAACTGGTGCAGCTCTTGCCGTAGGGAAAGTTTTACCAAATTTAAATGGAAAACTAACAGGTATAGCATTTCGCATTCCTACACCTAATGTATCTGTTGTAGATTTAACAGTTCGTTATGAAAAATCAGCAACATATGAAGAAATATGTTCTGTAATTAAGAAGGCATCAACAGAAGAAATGAAGGGAATTTTAGGATATACAGAAAATGATGCAGTATCTTCAGATTTTAATGGAGAGGAATTAACTTCAATATTTGACATTAAAGCAAGTTTATCATTAAATAAAAATTTCGCTAAACTAATTTCTTGGTATGATAATGAAACTGGTTATTCTAGTAAAGTTTTAGATTTGGTTACATTAGTTGCTGAAAAATAATATTATATTTATAATTTATGAAATAGCAGTATTAAGTTTTTACTTAATACTGCGTGCTGAAAATCTATAAAATAGCAACAATGATTTTTTTATTACCTTAGTTAATTTAATAAAAAAAATATTATCACTTATAAAAACCTCCTATACGAGTTATTTTAGATTTTTTCTAATATTTTAAGATATAATATTCGTATTATTAAAAGCTATTTTAATGTGTTTTTATGAAATGTGTTATATTCATTAAAACTATTAAATTGATCAGTTATAAAACAATTGTATTTAAATACATTTCTGTTAAAAATATTATGAATTGAATTATTTTGTTTAAAAATTAGTTATTGTTTATTATGATTATATTTAAATATTTTATTATCTATTCAAAATAAAAAACTAGATATACCAATTTCCTTATCTTATTTGAATTAAATGATTTCAATAAAAATTGTTTAATTACATATTTTTTTAAATTAAATAAAAAATTTTTAATAAATTAGTATTTTTAAAATTTAAGCTTAAATTAAATATTTTAAATAAAATATTTTTTTATAAAAAATTATACGATATTTTTTATTTTTTCTTGTGATAAATCGAGTAAATTTATTTTAATAATAATATTGTTTTATCTCATAAATGATAAATAAACTTTAAATTTTCTAAAAAATATTGATAATTTTTAATAAAATTTTAAGATAATATTTTTTATCCATTTTTTTATACGATCTTTCGTTTGATCTGATTGACGATCTTCATCTAAAGTTAAACCTATAAAATAATCTTTATTTAATAAAGCTTTAGAAGTAGTAAAATCATATCCTTTTGTCGACCATTCACCAATTATTTGTGCTTTATTTTGTTTGATAATTTTATATACTACACTTAATGCATCACAAAAATATTCACTGTAATCTTCTTGGTCGCCACATCCAAAAAGAGCGATTTTTTTGTTTAAAAAATTTATTTTTTTTAAAATAGGTAAAAAATCATCCCAATCACATTGTACTTCGCCATAATACCAAGTAGGTATTCCAAAAATTAAATTATTAAAACTTTCTATATCTTTTTTAGAAGAATTGCTAATATCATATAAAACAGAGTTATTTTTACCAATTTCTTGATGCATTTTTTTTGCTATTTTTTCTGTATTACCAGTATCGCTACCAAAAAAAATACCTATTTTTTCCATATTTTTCTCCATATATTCAAATAAGGCTTATTTTAAAATTTTTTTAAAAATCAATTTTAATATAAATATATAAATTCAAAACTATTTTTAAAAAAATTATCAAATGACATATATTAAATTTATTAAAATTTTTATAAATTTATTTGAATTTCAATTATAATGAATAAATTTTAAAAATGTTTCATCTATCATTTATTAATATATTGATTTTAAAAAAACAATTAAAATTTTCAATAAAAATTACAATATGTTGTGTATTATAAATATAAAAATTTAAAAGTAAAAATAATGAATAAAAATCTAATGTGGTTTCGAAATGATCTTCGAATACATGATAATACAGCTTTACATAATGCATGTTTATCTAATATAGATGAAGTGATATGTTTATTTATTTCTACTCCAAAACAATGGAAAAAACACTTTGTTTCTGTTAAAAAAATATCTTTTATTTATCAAAATTTAATATCCCTAAAAAAAGAATTATTAAAATTAAATATTATTTTATATTATTATGAATGCACTGATTTTTTAAGTTCTATAGAATATTTATTTTATTTTTGCGGAAAACATAAAGTTAATAGTTTATTTTATAATTACCAATATGAATCGAATGAAAAAGATAGAGATTATTTAATAACACAAAAATTATCTATGCAAGGTATTTCTATAAAAGGTTTTCACGACAATCTTTTAATAAATCCTAATAAAATAAAAAATAAAAATGGTCAACCTTATAAAAAATTTTATTTTTTTAAACATACAATAATAAATTATTTATCAGAAAATGTTCCTATATGTTTTCCTATTCCTAAAAAAAGAATTTTGTGTAATAAAAATAATATAGATCGAATATATTTTTCTAAAAATTTTCATATAAATTTTAATCAAAATTTATTTCCTATTGGAGAAAAAGAAGCTATCAAAAAACTAAAATTTTTTTACACTTATAAAATTGAAGATTATTTGGTAAAAAGAAACTTTCCATCTTTGAATGGCACAAGTATGCTTTCTCCATATTTATCTCTTGGAATAATATCTATAAGATATTGTTTACAAATTCTATTTAAAAAATATAAAAAAAAACCTTTGATTGATACACTTCATACGCCTTGGATAAATGAAATAATATGGCGTGAATTTTATTATCATTTACTAATTAATTTTCCTATGCTTAGTAAATCTCAATCATTATTTAAATGGGAAAAAAAAATAAATTGGTCAAATAATATAAATTATTTGAATTCTTGGAAAAATGGAGAAACTGGTTTTCCGATTGTAGATGCAGCTATGAAGCAATTATATCAAATAGGATGGATGCATAATAGATTAAGAATGATTACAGCAAGTTTTTTAGTAAAAAATCTTTTAATCAATTGGAGATATGGTGAAAAATATTTTATGTCTCATTTAATTGATGGCGATTATGCATTAAATAATGGAGGATGGCAATGGTCTGCTTCAATTGGTAGTGATTCGACATCTTATATACGTGTTTTTCATCCGTCACGTCAATCTGAAATTTTTGATAAATCAGGTGCTTTTATAAAAAAATATTTACCTTCACTTAAAATAGTACCAAATAATTATATTCATAATCCATATGAATGGATAATTAAAAGTAAGTGTCAAATAGATTATCCAAAACCAATTGTAAACTATCAAAATAGCAAACAAAAATTTTTATTAGAATATAAATTAGCTAAATCATTTTATAACAAAAACAAAGATTAAATATATGGAAAATTTTATTTTAGAAAAAATTATTAATAATAAATTATTCAATAATCAGAGTGAAGATATAGTACCGAATGGATTGCAAGTAGAAGGAGATAAAATAATTAACAAAATTATTACAGGCGTTAGTATTTGTCAAGATTTATTAGATGCAGCTTTACATTATCAAGCTAATACTATTATTGTTCATCATGGGCTTTTTTGGGGTAAAGAATCAAAATATATTCATAATATACAAAAAAATAGGTTAAAAACTATACTTACTCATAATATCAATTTATATAGCTGGCATTTACCATTAGATATTCATCCAGAATTAGGTAACAATGTACAAATTGCTAAAAAATTAAATATTTCTATAAAAGGTGAAATCCTACCATACGTTTTATGGGGTGATTTGCCATCTAAAATAAGTGGTTTTGAGTTTTCAAAAACGATAGAAAAAACTTTTAAAAAAAAACCTACGCATTTTTATAAAAACGCTCCAGATTATATTCAGCACATAGCATGGTGCAGTGGGAAAGGTCAAAATTTTATTAAACAAGCATATAAATATGGAATTGATGCTTTTTTAACCGGTGAAGTGTCTGAAGAAACAATATATATTGCCAAAGAATTAGGTATCCATTTTTTTTCTATTGGACACTATTGTAGTGAAAGAGATGGAATCAAATCTTTAGGTAAGTGGTTACATAAAACATATAATTTAGATGTTGCTTTTATTGATATTTATAATCCTGCGTAATTATCATAAAGTATTATTTAAGTTAAATAAATAATTTGTTAAAATTTTAGATAAAAATTATGAATAAAAATACGATAAAAGATTTATTTTATTCTTCTTGGTTATTTTCAAATAATCAAAAATATATTGAGTATATATATCAAGAATTTTTAAAAAATCCGTCATCCGTTAATCCTACGTGGCAAGAAGAATTTATAAATTTATCCATTTATGACAAAAAAATCATAAAAAAAAATGATTGTTTAAATCAAATATCGACAAACAACAAAGAAAAAGAATATACAGAATCAAATAAAAAAAATAATAATCAGTTCGATTACAAAATTAATCAAATGATTAATTTTTTTAAAAAGAAAGGTTATAAAAAAGCTTTAATAGATCCTATTCAACTAAAAAATCAAAAAAAATATCCATATTTAGAACTTTTTTTTTACAAATTTAACAAAGATGAATTGCAAAAAACAATAAAAATTAATTTTCAAAAAAATTCGAGTTATAAAATAAAAGTAATAGATTTATATAACAAACTCAATGATAAATATTGTAGTTCCGTAGGTTTTGAATATATGTATATTGATAATATATATCAAAAAAGATGGATCACAGAATATATAGAATTATATTTTAAAGAAAACTTAATATCAAAAGAAAAAAAAATACAATTTTTAAAAGAAATAATTTATGCAGAAACTTTAGAAAAATATTTAGGTAAAAAATTTTCTAGTGCAAAACGTTTTTCTTTAGAAGGGGCTGAAACACTTATTACAATATTACATGAAATAATACGTTATTCAAAGAAAAATGATATTTTGGATATTATTATAGGTATGGCGCATAGAGGTAGATTAAACGTATTAGTTAATGTATTGAATAAAAATCCTCAAATATTATTTGATGAATTTTCTGGGAAAAATAACATATGTACGGAACAAAGTGGAGATGTTAAATATCATATGGGTGGATTCTCAAAAATTAAATATCAAAATAAAGTAATTAATTTAAAATTAGAATACAACCCATCGCATTTAGAAATAATTAATCCAGTAATTCTTGGTATAACACGAGCCTCTATAGATAAATCAAAACATCTAAAAAACCAAGTTTTATCTATTAGTATTCATGGAGATGCTTCAATTATTGGTCAAGGCGTTGTACAAGAAACATTAAATATGTCTAAAACTGAAGGTTATGAAGTAGGTGGTACTGTTCATATTGTAATCAATAACCAAATTGGTTTTACTACGTCCAATCCTAGACATCTTCGGTCTAGTAAAAATTGTACTGATATTGCAAAATTAATTCAAGCACCTATTTTTCATGTAAATGCTGATGATATAGAATCTTCTATTTTTGTAACTCAACTAGCTTTAGATTTTAAAAAAACATTTAATAAAGACGTATTTATAGATTTAGTATGTTACAGAAGACATGGTCATAATGAGGTAGATGACCCCTTCGTAACGCAGCCTATTATGTATAAAAAAATTCAAAATCATTCTACTGTTACTGACATATACTCTACTTCATTAATCAATAAAAAATTAATTACCCCAAATGATATACATCACATAATACAAAAATATTCTTCTAAATTAGAAACAGGACAAGAAATTTTTTGTATAAAAGAAGTTATATACTTTCCACATGAAAAAATTCCTCATTTTAAAATAGAAAAAAAATCAAAAAAATTAAATTTCAAAGAAATTGAACAGTTGTTATATTGTATTAATACTATTCCTCAATCTATCAAAATACATAGAAGAGTTAAAAAAATTTATCAAGATAGAATCGAAATGTCTAAAGGAAATAAACTATTCGACTGGGGTGCAGCCGAATCTTTAGCATATGCAACAATACTTAATGAAGGTATTTCATGTCGTATTTCAGGTGAAGACGTTCGAAGAGGAACATTTTTTCACCGTCATTCTTGTATTTATGATCAAAATAACGGATCTATTTATATACCATTGAAAAATATTCAAAATAATCAAGGAAAATTTGAAATTTGGGATTCTGTTTTATCAGAAGAAGCCGTTTTAGCATTTGAATATGGATATTCTTTATATCCTTCAAATACTTTAACTATCTGGGAGGCGCAATTTGGAGATTTTGTTAATGGAGCTCAAATTGTCATTGATCAATTTATTAGTTCTAGTGAGCAAAAATGGAATAGAATATCTAATTTAGTAATTTTTTTACCTCATGGATATGAAGGACAAGGACCGGAGCATTCTTCAGGTAGAATTGAACGATTTCTTCAACTTTGCGCACAAAATAACATGCAAATATGTATACCTACTACATCTTCACAAATATTTCATTTATTAAGAAGACAAATTTTTGAAAATATTTATAAACCATTAGTTATTTTTACTCCTAAATCTCTTTTACGACATCCTATGGCGTCATCTTCTTTACAAGATATAATAAATAATAATTTTAAAAAAATAATAGATAATACTAATGATGATTTAAAGAAAATTAAACGTATTATTTTTTGTTCTGGTAAAATATATTACGATCTTTTAGAATATCAAGACACACATAATATTACAAACGTTTCAATAATTCGTATCGAACAACTATATCCCTTTCCAACTAATGAAATATCAAATATATTAAAAAAATATTTTTATGTTAAAGATTTTATTTGGTGTCAAGAAGAACCATTAAATCAAGGAGCATGGTTTTATATAAAAAATTATTTATCTCAAATTTTACCATCGTCTTCAAAATTTAATTATGTTGGTCGCGCGTCTTCTGCATCTTCTGCAGTAGGTCATATTCAACTACATAAGAAAGAACAAAAAAAATTAATAAAAAATGCGTTAAATTTAAAAATTACTTAAATAATAGGAATAAAAATGAACATAATTAATATTCTTGTTCCAGATCTACCAGAATCTGTCAGCGATGCAACAATAGCAAAATGGCATAAAAAAAGAGGAGATATAGTATATTGTGATGAAAATATAGTTGATCTTGAAACAGATAAAATAATGTTAGAGATATCATCTCCATGTAATGGGATATTAAATATTATTTCAGAAAATGAAGGTGCCATTGTTAAATCGAACCAAATAATAGGCAATATTACTAAATCAAATAACATTGAAAAAAAAAAAATAGATACAACAATAAAAGAAAATATCACTTCCATAAATCAAATCAAAATTCCTAATAAAAATAAATATATTAATATTACCTCAAATAAATATTCGAAAAGTCATTTGACTCCTTCAGCTAGACGATTTGCAAAAATTAACAATATTGATCAATACTCTATTGCACCTAGAAAACTCAATGCTATATTTAGGAAACAAGATATCGAAAAAAACATTACAAAAAATTATGATTCAAATAATATTTTGAGCAATTCAAGTAATGAATATAGAGTTAAAATGACTAGATTGCGTCAAAAAATAGCAGAAAGATTATTAGAAACAAAAAACAATACTGCTATGCTTACTACTTTTAATGAAGTAAATATGGAATCAATTATTTCTTTTCGACAAAAATATAATGAAGCTTTTGAACAAAAATACAATGTACGTATTGGATTTATGTCTTTTTTTGTAAAAGCAGTAGTAGAAGCATTAAAAGCTTTTCCAGAAATCAACGCTACCATTGACAAAACAGATATTATATTTTATAAAAATTTTAATATTAGCATTGCTGTTTCAACACCGAGAGGTTTAATCACACCAGTTTTAAAAGATGCCGATAAAATGTCTATGGCAGATATAGAAAAAAAAATAAAAGAATTTTCTATAAAAAGTTTAAATAACAAAATAAAATTAGAAGAATTAATTGGAGGGCAATTTACTATAACTAATGGTGGTATTTTTGGATCTTTAATGTCTACGCCCATTATAAATCCACCTCAATCTGCTATATTAGGAATGCATGCTATCAAAGAACGACCAATGGCAGTAAATGGAAAAATTAAAATTCTTCCAATGATGTATTTAGCATTATCTTATGATCATCGTTTAATTGATGGAAAAGAATCTGTAAGTTTTTTAAATACAATAAAAAATATATTAGAAGATTTTAATCGGATTTTAATTAATATTTAAGAAAATTTAAAGCTTTATTATATTAAAAGTACAGTATTTAAAAATACTACACTGTACTTTTATTCATATATTTTATTTAAATGTTTTTTATCTTCAGTATTATATTTCATATTTTAAACATAAAATATATTTTATTTTAAAGAAATAATGACATACTAATAAAAATTGATTAAAATATTTTTATAAAACATATATCTTATGTATATATTTTAGCATAAAACATCAAGGACTAAATAATGAACAAAGTAGTCTTAATTAGACATGGTGAAAGTGAATGGAACAAATTAAATAAATTTACTGGATGGCATGACGCAGAACTCAGTCAAAACGGAAAAATTGAAGCTAAAAACGCAGGTTTTTTATTAAAAAAAGAAAAATTTTTTTTTAATTATGCACATACTTCGATGTTAAAAAGAGCAATATATACTTTGCAATATATTTTAAAAATATTAAATCAACCTTGGATACCAGTTAAAAAATCATGGCGTTTAAACGAAAGACACTATGGTATGTTGGAAGGATTTAATAAAAATGAAATACTTCAAAAGTATGGTCATGAACAAGTTCTTTTATGGAGACGAAGTTTTCACGTTAACCCTCCTATAATAGATATCAAAGATAAACGTTTTCCAGGCAATGATATACGTTATGCTAATATTGATACTAATAAACTTCCTAGAGGAGAAAGTTTAGAAAAAACAATACAAAGAGTTATTCCTTATTGGGATCAGTTTATTTATCCGCAATTAAAAGAAAAAAAAAATATACTCATTGTAGCTCATGGAAATTCATTAAGAGCATTAATGAAATATTTAAATAAAATCAATGATAAAAAAATCATAGAATTAGAAATTCCAACTGCTGTTCCAATTATTTTAGAATTCAATGAGAAATACATTCCTACTAAATGGTATTATTTAAAATAAATTATTTAAAATACATTTTCGACGTAAAACCAATAAATATATAAAATATTTTATCTCTTATCCCACACAGAGAAGATATACCTTTGAAAAAAAATATATATTTAAACTATATAATAAAATTTAGTTAAAATTTTTTAATGTTTTTAATTCTCAATTTCAATATAAAATTAATATATTATTTAAAAATATTTAATAAAAATGTATTTTAAAATATTAAACATATAAAAAATAGTTTTTTATAGTAGTTAAAAACGAGATGATTATGATTAAAAGAATTGGAGTATTAACCAGTGGTGGCGATGCTCCTGGTATGAACGCAGCAATTAGGGGAGTAGTAAGAACAGCATTAAGTAAAAAATTAGAAATATTTGGAATTTATGATGGATATTTAGGATTGTATCAAAATCGAATGATAAAACTGGATAGATATAGTGTATCGGATATGATTAATCGAGGTGGCACCTTTCTTGGTTCTGCTAGATTTTCTGATTTTTGTAAAAATGAAGTACGAAATATAGCTATTAACAATTTAAAACAAAGAAAAATAGATGCACTTGTTGTTATTGGAGGTGATGGATCTTATATAGGGGCTCAAAAATTAACCAAAATGGGTATGCCATGTATTAGCATTCCAGGTACAATAGATAATGATGTAGCCGGAACTGACTATACAATTGGTTATTTTACTGCTTTAGAAACAGTCGTTGAAGCTATCGATAGACTAAGGGATACATCTTCATCTCACCAACGTATTTCTATTGTGGAAGTTATGGGAAGATACTGTGGAGATTTGACATTAGCCGCTGCTATTGCAGGTGGTTGTGAGTTTATCGTTCTTCCAGAAATAAAATATTCTAAAGAAGAATTAGTATTAGAAATAAAAGCAGGAATTGAAAAAGGAAAAAAACACGCAATAGTTGCAATTACAGAATATATATGTGATGTAGAAGAATTAGCTAAATATATTGAAAAGAAAACTCATCGTGAAACTAGAGCAACTATATTAGGTCATATTCAAAGAGGCGGCGCCCCAGTAGTATATGATCGTATACTAGCGTCTAGAATGGGTGCTTATTCTGTAGAGTTATTAATGAAAGGTTATCAGGGTAAATGCGTAGGCGTACAAAATGAAAAAATGGTATTTAACGATATAACAAATGCGTTGAAAAATATGAAGCGCACTTTTAAAAAAGATTGGTTAATTACCGCTAAAAAACTTTATTAATATAAAATTAGTGCCGGTTCTTCCGGCGCTCTAAATGTTAAATTTTATTATTTACTTAAAATTTTTTAATAATAAAATTATATAGGTATTTAAATAATGAACATATGTAGTAAAAAAAATATATTTCAACAATGCATCGTTGAATTTTTAGGAACAGGTTTAATAATATTTTTAGGAGTTGGATGTTTAGCCGCCTCAAAATTAACAAATATTCATTTTAATCAATATGAAACAAGTATTATGTGGGGGTGTGCAGTTTCTTTCTCAATTTATTTGAGTTTTTCAATATCCGGTGCTCATTTAAATCCGGCTATTACTATTTTTTTTTGGTTATTTTATAAATTTAATAAAAAAAAAGTAATTCCTTATATTATTTCTCAAGTCTCTGGTTCTTTTTTTTTTACAATATTAATATATTATATATACTATAATAAATTGATAGCTTTTGAGCGTAAATACAACATTTTAAGAGGAACCAAAGAAAGTATTGAATTAGCTTCAATTTTTTGTGTTTATCCTAAAAAAAATTATACTTTTATAAATGATTTAATAATACAAATTATTATTTCAATAATTTTTATTATTATACTTATGGGAATTAACAAAAAAAATTATTTTTGTGTTATTCAAAAAAAATTTAATCCATGTTTAATAGGGATATTAGTTACAATTCTTCATGTATCTTTAGGTGCGTCATATAATATTACTTTAAATCCTGCGCATGATTTAGGTCCTAGAATATTTTTAAGTTTAACAGGATGGAAAAAAATAGCTTTTTATACTTCAAATAATAATTATTTCCCATATTTTTTAATACCTACTATTGCACCAATTTTAGGTATAAATTTAGGTGGTTGGATTTATAAAAAATTTATAGATAATTAACTATTTTAATGAAATATTATTTGCTATTTCAAGAATGTTAAAAAATTCCTCATATATTAAAGAAGCACTACCAACTAATAAACCATCAATATCAGGTTGTTCTAAAAAACTTTTAGCATTCTTAGAATTAACAGAACCACCATATTGAATAATTATGTTTTGTTGATTCTTTATATTACATTCATTAATATAATCTTTTATAAATTTATGTATTAATTGAACGTATATAGGGTCTGCTGAGACGCCAGTTCCAATAGCCCAAATAGGCTCATATGCTATAATCGTATTTTCGAACGCTTTTTCTCCAAATTTTTCAAGAATCATATTTAATTGATTTCTTAAAATTTCTTTGGTTTTATTTTGTTTTTTTTCGGTTTCACTTTCTCCTATGCATAAAATAGGAATTAAATTCAACTCTTTAATTAAACCAAATTTTTGTGTAATTAATTTGTTATTTTCACCATGGAAATATCGTCTTTCAGAATGACCAACAATAACATATTTAACGCCGATGTCTTTTAACATTAATATAGATGTTTCACCTGTAAAAGCACCTTGTTTATTTACATCTACATTTTGAGCACCAAGAAAAATATTAATATCTTTTATATCTCTATACACTCTTTCAAGATATATTGTTGAAGGAGCAATTACAACAGTATTACATTTTAAATAAAGCGAAATTTTTAATTTTACATACTCTAAAAAATTAGAAATAGTTTGAATATTACCGTTTAATTTCCAATTTGCTACAATAATTTTTTTTTTCATTTTAGTGTTCTTTAAGAATATTTAAATGATATTAAATATAATACATTATAGAAACTAAGTTTTTTATAATATATTGACTTAGTTTCTAAAAATAGAATATTAAATATTTTATTTATATATATTAGCTCGATTTCTTAATTGCTTACCTGGTTTAAAGTAAGGCACGTGTTTTCCACTCAATTGAACTATTTCTCCAGTTTTAGGATTCCGACCTATACGAGAAGTTCTATAATGCAAAGAAAAGCTTCCAAATCCTCGAATTTCAATGCGATTTCCATTAGCTAAAGCACAAGACATCTGTTCTAGAATTTCCTTTATAGCAAGTTCTATTACTTTATTTTCAATATGAATTTTTTTTTTGCAATTCTTTCGAATAATTCTGACTTTGTCATATATCCTCTATTTTAAAAATTCATTTACTTTATACAATTAACTATTATAAACGTATTATGCACTTTTTTAATTAATTATTCAGTATTTTGAGCAGCTTTAAAAGCCTCAGTCATTACATTAGAAAATTTTTCATCATTTTGTTTATTATTTGATTTATTTTTTATATCTTTTTTATTGTCATTATTATCTGCAATATGAATATTCAAATTAACATTTCTATTTTTTCGATCAAAATTAGATATTTTTACTAAAATATTATCATTAATTTTAAATGTTTCAATAAATTCCGCATATTGCATAGAAGAATCTGAAAATTTAATATTTCCATCAATACCTTCTGATAAGTTTAAAATAACTTGTTTATTATCAACAGATTTAATTTTTCCATTAACTACCATTCCTTTTTTAAAATTCGCGATATATGTATTAAAAGGATCTTCTTCCAATTGTTTAATACCTAACGAAATACGTTCTCTTTCTGCATCCACTTGTAACACTACCGCTGAAATTTCATCACCTTTTTTATAATTTTTTACTGCTTCTTCGCCGGAAATTTTCCAAGAGATATCAGATAAATGAACTAATCCATCAATACCTCCTTTTAAACCGATAAAAATACCAAAATCTGTAATAGATTTGATTTTACCAGCAACATGAACTCCTTTTTTATGAGTTTCAGAAAACTCCTGCCACGGATTAATTTTGCATTGTTTTAATCCAAGTGAAATTCGACGTCGATCTTCATCAATATCTAAAACTATAACATCTACTATATCATTCACAACAACCACTTTAGAAGGATGAATATTTTTGTTAGTCCAATCCATTTCTGACACATGCACCAAACCTTCTACACCCTCTTCAATTTCAACAAAACAACCATAATCTGTAAGATTTGTGACACGACCACTTAATTTAACACCCTCAGGATAACGTGTAGAAATAGCTATCCATGGATCTTCGCCTAATTGTTTTAGCCCTAAAGATACACGTGTTTTTTCTTTATCAAATTTCAAAATTTTAACATAAATCTCATCACCAACATTTACTACTTCGCTAGGATGTTTTACTCTTTTCCACGCCATGTCTGTTATGTGCAACAATCCATCTACACCTCCTAAATCTACAAAAGCTCCATAATCTGTAAGATTTTTTACAATGCCTTTAATTTTTATTCCTTCTTGCAAGTTTTCCAGCAACTGATTTCTTTCAGCACTGTTTTCTGATTCAATAACAGCTCTACGTGAAACAACTACATTATTTCTTTTTTGATCTAATTTTATTACCTTAAATTCTAATTCTTTTCCTTCAAGATGAATAGTTTCTCGAATAGGTCTAATATCTACTAAGGAACCGGGTAAAAATGCTCGTATATCATTTAATTCAACAGTAAAACCACCTTTCACCTTGCCATTAATAATACCAGTTACCGTCTTAGATGTCTCATGTGCTTGTTCTAAAACTAACCAAGCTTCATGTCTTTTTGCTTTCTCACGAGATAAAAGTGTTTCTCCAAATCCATCTTCGATAGCATCTAAAGCAACATCAACATAATCTCCAACTTTTACATCAACTAAACCTTGAGAATTTTTAAATTGTTCTAATGGTATTGCAGATTCAGATTTAAGACCAGCATCAACTAAAATTGTATCTTTTTCTATGGCAACAATAACTCCCCGAATAATAGAACCAGGACGTGTTTTAATTTCTTTTAGTGATTCTTCAAATAATTGAGCAAAAGATTCATTCATATTAATAATATTAAAAAATTTTTATTAATGTTCATTTTAACTTCATGCTAAAATGAGCTTGTTTGATATATCTTATAATAATCCTTATTATAGAGTTGATTTTTTAGTATTTAGATTTTAAATTTATAGAAATCATATAACTATTTTTTTTTTAATTTCTTTCATAGAATATTCAATTACTTCAGAAAGTTTCATATTAGTAGAATTTAATATTATAGCATCTTTTGACGGGTATAAAGGAGAAATTAATCGATTTTGATCACGTTCATCACGATTTTTTAATTGTTGAAATAATTCTTGATAATTAATGGATAATCCTATTTTTTTAAGCTGTTGTATTCTTCGATATACACGAGTTTCTAAATTAGCATTTAAAAAAAATTTAATAATAGCGTCTGGAAATACTACAGTGCCCATATCTCTTCCTTCTGCTATTAAACCAGGAAATTTACGAAAATATCTTTGTTGATAAAGTAAAAATTTTCTAATTTTAGGATAAGTAGCTAATTTAGAAGCTATTTCTCCAACTATTTGACAATGAATTACTTTAGAAATTTTATTTTTTTTTTAATAAAGAAAAATCTAAATTTTTTAAAAAACAAACTATATTTTTTTCAATAATAGGAATATTTTTTTTTAATATCATTACTGCTAATAATCTATATATTACACCAGATTCTAGAATATACCAATTTAATTTGTTTGCTATGATATTACATAAAGTACTTTTTCCAACCCCACTAGGGCCATCAATTGTAATTACAGGAATATTTTTTTTCATATTTTTATATAATCTACTTTAAATAAAAAATTTTATTTATTAAATATTTTTTCAACGAAAAATGTGTATTATTAATTTTTACAAATTGTCAAAAAATCTTGAAAATATTCTGGATAAGTTTTAATTACACAATTTGGATCCATTATTTTAACACCTACATCAGATAAACATAACAACGAAAAACACATTGCCATACGATGATCGTTGTACGTATTAATTTCAGAAAAATTGAAATTATTAGGAGGAGTAATAGATAAAAAATCTTTTCCTTCTTTAACTATTGCGCCTACTTTTTTTAATTCATTTGTCATAGCAGATAATCGATCTGTTTCTTTAACTCTCCAATTGTATATATTTCTTATAATAGTCGTTCCTTTAGAAAATAAAGCTACTATAGCAACAGTCATTGCTGCATCAGGAATATCATTCATATCCAAATCTATTGCTGTTAATGTGTTTTTAGTAGATATTATAAAAGAATCTCCCCAATTAATAATTGCTCCCATTTTTTCAAGAACACTAGCAAATTTTACATCACCTTGAATGCTTTTTTTTCCTACCCCAATAACTTTAACAGATCCACCTTTTATTGCGGAAGCAGCTAAAAAATAAGAGGCTGAAGAAGCATCTCCTTCAATTGTATAATTACCTGGTGTTTGATATTCCTGATTACCTTCAATATAAAAAACGGAATACGTATCATGCTTGATATATACACCAAATAATTTTATTAAATTTATTGTGATATCTATATATGGTTTAGAAACTAAATTTCCTTTTATAAATATAGTTGTATTTTTTATGGCCAAAGGAGCAACTATTAATAATGATGTTAAAAATTGACTAGAAATAGTTCCATTTAATATAATTGAACCACCTATAAAACCACCTTTAATCAAAATTGGAGGATAACCTAAATTATTTTTATATTCGATAATTGCGCCACCCTGTTGTAAAGCATTCACAAGATGTTTAATAGGTCTTTCATTCATTCTATTATTTCCAGTTAATATCACATCATTTTTATATAATGAAAATACAGAAAGAAGCGGTCTCATAGCTGTTCCTGCATTACCTAGAAATAATGAAATAGAATTAGAGACTTTAAATGACTGATGATTACCTGTAATATGACAAATTTTATTTCCATCTGATAAAGAATAAAAAATACCTATTTTTTTTAACGCAGATAACATATATTGAGTATCTTCACTATCTAACAAATTATGAAGAGTGGTTACACCATTAGCTAAGGATGATAATAATAACGCTCTATTTGATATACTTTTTGATCCAGGTAAATTAATTACACCATCTATATAAGACACTGGTTTCATTTGTAAAAATTTTTGCATAATACACATACACTCTTTTAAAATAGAAAATAAAATATAATTTTTTATCCGTATTTTTTTTCAAAAAATAACATAAATTTTGCTAATTTTTTCACGCCTTCAAGTGGCATAGCATTGTAAATTGAAGCACGTATACCACCAACTATAAAATGTCCTTTTAAAGCATATAAACCAAAATTTTCTGATTCTTTTAAAAAAATTGAATTTAACTTTGAATCAAATAAATGAAATACCACGTTCATCTGAGATCGGTTTTCTTTATTAATATTATTAATATAAAAATTACTGTTGTCTATAATCTGATATAACATATCTGATTTTTCTTTATTTAATTTTTCAATTTCTTTTACCCCACCTTGTTTTTTAAGCCACTTAAAAACTAAACCTGACAAATACCAAGAAAATGTAGGTGGTGTGTTAAACATTGAATTATGTTGGTTTATAATATGATAATTTAAAATAGATGGACATAATTTAGAAGCATATCCTATTAAATCTTTTCTAATAATAATAATAGTAATACCCGAAGGACCAATGTTTTTTTGAGCACTAGCGTAAATAACCCCATATTTGTTAATATCAACTGAACGAGATAAAATAAATGATGAAAAATCTCCAATGATTATTTTATTTTTAAAATTAGGTTCTTCATATAATGATAATCCATCTATAGTTTCATTAGGGCAATAATGAACATATGCAGAATCATCATTAATATTCCATTGATCAGGTTTTAAAAGATAGGTTCTTTGATTCTTTACTTTTCTAATAAATATATTTTCAGAATTACAATATTTTTGTGATTCTAAAAATGCAGAATTAGACCAATAACCGCTATTAATATAATCAGCCTTTGAAAACTTACCCAATAAATTCATAGGAATTGCGGAAAATTGACCTCTAGCTCCTCCTTGGCAAAATAATATTTTATAAGCATCTGATATATTCAATAAATCTTTTAAATCTTTTTCTGCTTCTCTAACAACTTGACAAAAATTTTCAGTTCGATGACTAATCTCCATAACAGAACATCCTAAATTTTTCCAATTTTTTAGTTCTTTTTTAGCTTTACACAGAACAGTTTCAGGTATCATAGCTGGCCCAGCACTAAAATTATAAATTAAATTCATTGTTGCACACCAATAATTTATTGTTACATATAATTAGCTGATAAACTGCATATCTTTCATATATTTTGTTTGTAATATTTTTGGAATTTTTACCCGACCATCTTCTTCTTGATAATTTTCTAATATTGCCGCAAGTGTTCTACTGATAGCTAAACCAGAACCATTTAACGTATGTACAAAATGATTATTTTTTTCAACTTTTTTTCGATATCGAGTTTTCATACGACGAGCTTGAAAATCACCCATATTTGAACAAGATGAAATTTCTCGATATTTATTTTGAGAAGGAAACCATACTTCTAAATCATATGTTTTAGTTGAAGCAAAACTCATTTCTCCCGCGCATAATAAAACTTTTCTATATGGAAGCTCTAAAAGTTGTAAAATTTTTTCCGCATGATTAGTCAAGATTTCTAATGTTTCCATAGATAACTCGGGTTTAACAATTTGAACTAATTCTACTTTATCAAATTGATGTAAACGAATTAAACCTTTAACATCACGCCCATAGGAAGAAGCTTCGGACCTGAAACAAGGAGTATAAGCAGTTAACATAATAGGCAAATTTTTTTCATCTAATATCTGGTTCCGAAACAAATTAGTTAAAGGCACTTCTGCTGTTGGTATTAAAATATATTTTTTTTTATTCACAGTATTAATATGGAATAAATCATCACTAAATTTAGGTAATTGCCCCGTTCCATATAATGCATCATGATTTACCAAGTATGGAACATATGTTTCTACATATCCATGATGAGTAGTATGAACATCTAACATAAATTGGCTTAATGCTCTATGCAAAAGCGCAATATTTCCTTTCATAACAACAAATCTTGATCCTGATATATTCACTGCAGATTTCCAATCCATTTGATTAAGTTTATTACCTATTTCTACATGATCTCGAACAACAAAATTATATTTTTTTTTATCACCCCAATATTTTATTTCTTTATTATGATTAGGAGTAGATCCTTCTGGTACATCATCAGACGGAATATTAGGTATAGAAAGAGCAAGGTTATAAATTTTTTCTTTTAAAAAATTAAATTGATTTTTTAATATATCTAAATTTCGGTTAGATTTAATAATTTTATTTTTTAAATTTTCATTATTTTCTTTAGAAATTTTTGATTTTCTGAATAAATTTGATAACAACTTATGTTGATATTGTAAATGTTCAGTTTGAACTTGTAATTTTTTTCTTTTATTTTCCATTTCAGATATTAATGAAACATCTAACTTAAAACCTTTTTTAGATAATTTTTCTGCAACTAAAAATAGTTCTTTTCGTAATAAATAAGGATTTAACATAATTTTATATCTTTTAAATTAAAATGATAACATTTTGGCTATTGTTTAATGATGTTTGATAACTAACAATTTTTATATATATTTTATATACTATACTATTTTATATAGTAATTTTTGAATTATAATTTCTATATTAATATATAATATTTACTTAAATATTAGATTAACTAAAATTAAATAACAAAATTTTATATCAATTAATATATTATAGTTTACAAAGCAACAAAAATCATTGTAATGATAAATTTAAAGTTTTTGTTATGAAAAGGAACAACATGAAAACTGTAAAACATACTAAAGTCATTATTTTAGGATCAGGACCGGCAGGATATACTGCTGCTATATATGCATCAAGAGCAAACTTGAATCCTCTATTAATTACTGGAGATAATAAAGGAGGTCAGTTAATGAATACTAATGAAATTGAAAACTGGCCAGGAGATAAACATCAAATTACTGGTTCAGAATTAATGCATCGTATGTATGAACATGCAGTCAAATATAAAACAGAAATTATATCTGATAAAATAATTTCGGTAGAATTTAATAAAAATCCATTTTTTTTGTTAGGCGAAAAAAAACAATACACAGCTAATTCAGTAATTATTGCGACTGGTTCAAATCCTCGCTATTTAGGATTAGATTCAGAAGCGAAATTTAAAGGAAAAGGTGTCTCTACTTGTGCTATATGCGATGGTTTTTTTTATAAAGATAAAGAAATTGCAGTAGTTGGAGGGGGTAACACTGCAATAGAAGAAACATTATACTTGTCAAATTTTGCAAAAAAAATACATTTAATACATCGTAAAAACAATTTCAAGGCAGAAAAAATATTAGTCAATCGATTATTAGAATTCGTAAAAAATGGAAAAGTTATACTTTATTTGAATCATACTATACAAGAAATATTCGGAAATATCTTAGGCGTTACACATTTAATAATTAACAATATTAAATCTACAAAACATATTCAAAAAAAAATCATTGTATCTGGGTTGTTTGTTGCAATAGGACATGTTCCTAATACAGATATTTTTGTAAATAAATTAGAAATAGAAAATGGTTATATTAAAATCAAAAAAGAACAGCATGGTAATTATACACAAACAAGTATCCCTGGTATTTTCGCGGCAGGTGATGTTTCAGATCATGTATATAAACAAGCAATTACATCTGCCGCCAGTGGTTGCATGGCAGCGATAGATAGCGAACGTTATTTGAATATTTTTAATTAAAAATCATGCTTTATCATATTCATAAAACATACTAGTCAAAATGACTAGTATCAGTTATAATTTAAATATAAATTTTTTATTATTTTAGAGAAAAAAATGTCTAAAGAAGATAATATTGAAATGCAAGGAATAGTAATCGATACATTGCCAAATACAATGTTTCGTGTAGAATTAGAAAATAAACATATTATTACTGCGCATATTTCAGGAAAAATGCGAAAAAATTATATTAGAATACTTACAGGTGATAAAGTCACTATTGAATTAACACCATATGATTTAACAAAAGGAAGAATTATTTTTAGAAGTCGTTAATTTATATGAATTTTTAAAATTTATTATTTTTTAAAAACTACAATAATTCTCTAAAAATTATAAATTGAAATTTTTTCATCATCTCTTCTAAAAATTAATTTTATAAAACACCATAAAACTAATACTATAACAAATATTTTTAAAAAATATCATATTTTAACAAAATATCATTCAAGATAAATTTTACAGAGAATTTATGCGTACTAAATATTGTGGAAATATTAAAATAATAGATTTATATAAGTCCGTAGTTATATCTGGATGGGTAAATAAAATAAGAAATTTTGGTCAATTTATTTTTATAGATATCAGAGATAATACAGGCATTGTACAAGTTATTTTTGAACGAAAAAATCTTACTCTTTTTAATCAAGCATTAAGTTTAAAAAATGAATCATGTGTGCAAGTAACAGGAATTGTTCAAAAAAGAGATTTAAATAATAAAAATCCAAATCTAAATACTGGAGAAATAGAAATATTAGCCCAAAAAATAAATATTTTTAATATTTCACAACCATTACCATTAGATTATTCAAGTAATAACAGTGATGATTTAAAATTAAAGTATCGATATTTAGATCTTCGACAATTTAATTTACTTGAAAATTTAAAAATTAGAAATAAAGTGACTTATTTAATAAGAACTTTTATGACAAAAAAAAATTTTTTAGATATAGAAACGCCATTGCTGACTAAATCTACTCCAGAAGGAGCGAGAGATTATTTAGTACCAAGCCGAAACTATCCTGGAAAATTTTATGCTTTACCACAATCGCCACAATTATTTAAACAATTATTAATGGTTTCTGGAGTTGATAAATATTATCAAATAGTAAAATGTTTTCGAGATGAAGATTTAAGATCTGATCGACAACCTGAATTTACACAAATTGATATTGAAGCATCATTCACAAATTCAAAAAACATTCGAAAAATTATAGAACAATTAATAAAAAAAATTTGGTTGAAAATACTCAATTATAATTTAAATAAATTTCCTATATTATCTTATAATCAAGCAATTCATCAATATGGGTCAGATAAACCTGATTTACGTAACCCTCTAAAAATAATTGATATATTTAATATTTTTAATAAAAAAAAATTTTTAGAATTTTTTAAGTTAAACTTATCAAAAAAAAACAGAATAGCTTTATTATGTTTTCCTAGTGGTGAAAAAATCAGCCGAAAAAAAATTGAACAATACTGTAGTTATGTAAATAAATTTGGTGCAAAAAAATTATTTTATATAAAAATTAAAAAAATTGAAATAGGCCAAGAAGGTATTCAAAGTTCAATCAACCACATTTTAAATCAAGCAATATTAAATAAAATTATAAAACAAACTAACGCTAAAAATGGAGATATCTTATTTATCATAGCTGATATAGAAAATGTTGTGAATCATGCTCTTGGTATGCTTCGTATAAAATTAGGAGATGATTTTAAAATATTTCAAAAAAATATTTGGAAACCATTATGGGTTATAAATTTCCCTATGTTTAAAAAGGATAAAATTGGTAATTTTTCTTCAGTTCATCATCCCTTTACCGCTTTTAAAAAAGATCACGAAAAAAAAATGTTTAATGATTTAGATCATGCCATGTCCGATAGTTACGATTTAGTAATAAATGGATATGAAATTGGAGGAGGATCAGTTAGAATTCATGATTTTAAAATGCAAGAAAAAATTTTTAATATTATTGGTCTAAGTAAAAAAGATCAAAAAGAAAAATTTGGATTTTTAATCGAAGCATTTAAATATGGTGCTCCACCTCATGCAGGTATAGCCTTAGGATTAGATCGAATAATAATGTTATTAAGACAAACTAATAATATTAGAGATGTGATTGCTTTTCCAAAAACAACGTCTGGATCATGCCTCATGACTAGCGCACCAAGCATAATAAAAAGCGAAAATTTAAGTGAATTAGGTATAAATACTACTAAAAATAAATATTAAAATTTTTTAGAAAAAAAAATTTTTATAGTACTTAATAAATAAAGAAAAGATGAAAATAATACAATAGATGGACTTGCTGGAACATTAAAAAACATCGATAAAAATATTCCTCCTGTAACAGAAAAAATGCTTATTAAGATTCCAATAATCACCATTTTTTCTGGAGAATTTGAAAAATGTTGCGCAGTCGCAGGAGGTATAACTAATAAAGAAGTGATTAATAATGCGCCTACAAATTTAATTGCTATAGCAATAGTTAAAGCAGTTGTTAACATTAAAGTTAAACGTGCATAAAAAATATTTATTCCATCAATTTGAGCTAATTCTGGATTAATAGTAACCAATAAAATCGAATTCCAACGAATAATTAAAATAATTAAGACTATTATACTACCCAAGACAATAGTAATTAAATCAGATGTTGTTACAGATAATAAATCACCAAATAAATAGTTATTAAAATCAATTTTTTTTGAAGTAGAAGCAAAACTAATTAATACTATTCCTAAAGAAATTGAAGTATGTGATATTATAGTTAATATAGTTTCTAATGCAATAGGAAGCATTCTTTCAAGCCATGTTAAAAAAATAGCAAGTAAACTTATAAAAATCAAAATAATATAAAATGAATTAGTATGAAATATTATAGATATCGATAATCCAAGCAAAGATGAATGTGATAGTGTATCACCAAAAGATGACATACGACGCCATACCATAAACGAACCTAGAAGTCCTGTGGCAAGGGAAAGAAAAATTCCAGATAACCATCCTGCAAATATTAGTTTAAACATAATAATACTCTAAAATTTTATTTTATAAAGCTTAATATTGATGTATATGATTATGTCTATGATGATAAATCGCTATCTCTTGAATGCGTTCCAAACCAAATATCGAAATAAATTCTAAATTTTTAAGTACTTTTTTTGGGCTGCCAGAACAACATATATGCTTATTTAAACAAATTACATAATCAGTTCGAGCCATTACAAAATTTAAATCGTGAGAAACTATCAAGATAGTACAATTTAATTCATTGCGTATACAATGAATCAAGTTATATAAATCTAATTGACCCATCACATCAACTCCTTGTGCTGGTTCATCCAGAACAAGTAAATTAGGATCATTTAGTAACGCTCTAGCTAATAAAATACGTTGTATTTCGCCACTAGACAATTTTTGTAAAGGTAAATTTATCAGTGATTCTGCTTTCACTCGTTTTAATATTTGGAAAATATTTGTAGTTTTTTTATGTTGAGATAACTGCATAAATCGTTTAACCGTAATAGGTAATAAATTATTCAAATATAATTTTTGTGGAACATATCCAATAGATGTATATGGAGAGCGATAAACTATTCCTGATGTAGGTTTTATTAAACCTAAAATGACACGTATTAAAGTAGATTTACCAGCTCCATTAGGACCAATTAATGTAACAATACGATTAGAATTTAAAGATAATGATATATTATGAAGAATAGAGCGTTCAGAAAAATTAACATAAATATTTTTTAGAGAAACAAATTCTATCATAAGTAAGTAGACTTTTAAGTATTATTAGTTTCTTAAATTATAAAATATTTTTTTTAAAATTAATATAAATTTTATTTTTAAAAATAAAAAACTTGATTAACAATATAATATATAATTAAATTGAATTTTTATTATTCAATAATTTTGCTGAATATTATAATTAAATATGATTTTAAAAATTATATCAATTATGAGATTCAAAAAACTTAAAAAAAATATCTTCAACAAAACTGTATTGTTTGATACAACTTAATTAATTAAAAAAATACTTTACACAAGAATGATAAAATTCATATTATATTTACAACTAAAATAAAATTGAAAATAAAAAAACGAATAAATACAGAATTATTAATGATACATTCAAAAATCACTTATCAAGATTAACTTTTCAGATGTTATATATTTCTAAAAAAAATAAAAATATTTATTTTATCTTATTAAAAATAATAATAAATCTTCAATGCAATTAAATTTTATTAAAAATATTACAAAAAATAAAATAAAATTTTAGATACTAAAAAGTACATAAACAAAAATACAGTTAATCATGCTTAATAATTATTTCAATATTGAAATTTAAGGGTTGAACAAGTGAAAAATATTTATAAAAAAATTTTTCTATATTTTAATTATCTTTCCAATTTTTATAATATTTTTATATTTTTTATAAAAACTATCATTACTTCTTTGGTATTATTAAGTTGTAGTATTCTATCGGAAGATCAAAAAATATTTTTTAATCAAGTTACTAATACGAAAAAAAACAATCAATGCAAAATTCACCTTCAAGAAAAAGAAAATTATACACCAGAAATTGTAAAAAATAAGTTAAAAAAAAATAAAAATATACATATTACCTTGAGACAAGATATACATAAAAATGAAAATTATGTAACATCGAAATTATCAAAAAATATGCTTATAAAAAAAACTATTTATATTAAAAAAAATTCTAACTTTTTTAAAAGTGCTTGTGAATCTGGATTGAATTTATTTGATATTAATAGCATTATTAAAGCTTTAGAATGGAATATAAATTTTCATAAACTCAATATTAATAGTCAGTTTGATTTAGTTTTTTTAAAAGAAAAAATTAACTTAAAAAACAAAAATATATTATTAGGTATAAAAATAAATAACTTAAACAAAACCTATTATGCTATTAAAGCGTTTAATGGTAATTTTTATGACATAAATGGTTGTAATCAATCACCTATGATTATGGATTTTTCACTGCTAAAAAAATATCGAATTTCCTCTCATTTTAATTTACATCGTATTCATCCTGTTACACATTATGAAAGTCGTCATTTAGGTGTTGATTTAGCAATGCTACAAGGAACTTCAGTACTAGCCACCACTAACGGTAAAATAGTAAAAACAGGATTTAATAAAATTTCAGGTTTATATATAGTTTTAAATAATAAAAACCAATTTTTAACTAAATATATGCATCTTAAAAAGATTTTTGTAAAAGTAGGTCAAAACATCAAAATACATCAAAAAATTGCATTATCTGGTAATACCGGTCGAACAACTGGAGCGCATTTACATTATGAAATTTGGATTAACAATCATGCGATTAACCCAATACATGCTCACTCTTATTTTATAGAACCATTGACCAAAAAAGAATTAATTGCATATTTCAAAATATCTAAAATAGTTTTATCAAAATTAAAATAGCATATTTAAAATATACTTTTTAAGTAAAATATAGTTAGTAAACGACTTTCAAGATTCTACTAGTATTTGTTTTTCCTGTTTTTCCCATTATATCTCCTTGTGTTACAATAACTAAATCATTATTAAATAAAAAACCTTTTTTACATAGTAATATTATAGCTTCATGAGCGGCTTGAACCCCATCATATTTACTATCAAAATAAATAGGAACTACACCTCTGTAAAGAGTTGATAAATTTAATGTTTTTTTGTTTTTTGATAAAGCAAAAATAGGAAGCCCGGATGTAATTCGAGAAGTCATCAAAGCAGTTTTTCCAGATTCTGTCATAGTAACAATTGCTGTAATTCCATTTAAATGATTGGCTGCATACATAGCTGACATTGCAATAGCCTCTTCTATATCATTAAACTTCATATCAATTCGATGCCTAGAAACATTAATACTGGGTATTTTTTCAGCTCCTATACATACTTTTGCCATATTTAAAACTGTTTCGGATGGATATTTTCCAGAAGCGGTTTCAGCAGATAACATAACTGCATCACTTCCATCCAAAACAGCATTTGCAACATCCATTACTTCTGCTCGAGTAGGTAATGGATTGAAAATCATTGATTCCATCATCTGAGTAGCAGTAATAACTACTTTATTTAATTTTCTAGCACTTCTAATTAAATTTTTTTGAATACCCACAAGTTCTGCATCTCCAATTTCTACACCTAAATCTCCTCTAGCTATCATAATAGCATCTGAACATAATATTATATCTTCTATAGATTCTTGAGTTCTAACAGCTTCTGCGCGTTCTATTTTTGCTATAATTTTAGCTTGACTTCCAGCTTTATTTAATAAAAATCTTGCTTTTTTTAAGTCTTCTCCACATCTGGGAAAGGATACAGCTAAATAATCTACATCTATTTGGGACGCCAATACTATATCTTTTTTATCTTTTTCTGTTAAAGTATTAGCAGACAATCCACCACCTAATTTATTAATGCCTTTATTATTTGATAAAATACCTCCAATAATAACTTTAGTAAAGATCTCAGAACCTGTCACTCTAAATACTTTTAATTGTATTTTTCCATCATCTAATAATAAAATATCATTAATATTTAAATCATTTGGTAATTTTTTATAATCAATGCCAACCCGCTCTTCATTTCCCTCGCTATCTTGTAAATTAGAGTCTAATATAAAAATATCATTTTTATGTAGTAAAACACTATTTTTTTTAAATTTAGAAATTCTAATTTTAGGGCCTTGCAAATCACCTAATAAAGCAAAATTACAACTCAATTCTAACATTATCTCTCTTGCTTTTTTTGCTCTTTCTTTATGTTCTTGATATGAACCATGAGAAAAATTTAAACGAAGAACATTCACTCCAGACTGAATAAGTTTTTTTAAATTATCATCTTTATCTGTAGCTGGCCCTAAAGTAGCAACAATTTTGGTTCTTCTTAAACGAGTCAACATAAACACCTCAAAATTTATTTAAGTTAATATATATTTAATATCTTTGCATATTGTAAAACTATCTTTGTTAAAAACATATAATATAAAATATCAATCATTTATTTATATATGTTTATTTAGTAAAATTAATGCATAACATATAGTATTAATAATACCTGATATTAAAATAAAAATCTTAAAGAATATTTATTTTAATTCATGCTTTTTAAAGTAATTTATTAATTTTTAAATATTTTTACAATTATTATAAAATATCATATTTCAAATTAAAGAGAAAATTTATGATCATAGATATAGCTCAAGCTTGTGATTTAGTTATTTTTGGAGCTAAAGGAGATTTAGCACGAAGAAAGTTATTACCTGCATTATATCAACTAGAAAAATGTAATCAAATACATCCAAATACACGTATTATTGGTGCAGGTCGTGCTAATTGGACTAAAGAAGAATATATAGAAACAATAAAAAAAACAACAAAAACTTTTTTAAGAGAAGATATTGATGAACATATTTGGGATAAATTAATTTTTCGTGTACATTTTTTTAATATTGATGTTT
The DNA here is from genome assembly GCF_039388985.1 of Buchnera aphidicola (Aphis aurantii). Lineage (NCBI taxonomy): Bacteria > Pseudomonadati > Pseudomonadota > Gammaproteobacteria > Enterobacterales > Erwiniaceae > Buchnera > Buchnera aphidicola. Next base: position 351,011 of record NZ_CP135021.1, read on the forward strand.
TCAAAGAACATTATTTTACCAAACTAAAAAAAATACTCAACCAAACAAACAATATAATTATTTATTATTGCGCGGTTCCACCAAGTGCATTTCATGCTATTTTTGAAGGATTAGGGAAAGTCAATTTAAATTTATTTCCATCAAGAATAATTATAGAAAAACCATTAGGAGTATCTTTAAAAACATGCAAAAAAATTAACGATCAAATAGCTAAATATTTTTTAGAATCTCAAATTTTTAGAATTGATCATTATTTAGGAAAAGAATCAATATTAAATCTTATTTCTTTACGTTTTGCTAATTCATTATTTTTTAATAATTGGAATAGGAAAATGATTGACCATATTCAAATAACTGTATCTGAAGAAGTGGGAATTGAAAATCGATGGAATTATTTCGATGAAATGGGTCAAACAAGAGATATGGTTCAAAATCATCTTTTACAAATATTAACTATAATTTCAATGGATCAACCTAAAAATATTTCACCCACAAATATCAGAAACGAAAAAATCAAAATTTTACGTACACTTGACACTATTAATATAGATAATATAAATGAAAAAACTGTAAGAGGTCAATATACTTCGGGTAATATTCGAGGTAAAAAAGTACCTTCATATATAGAAGAAAATGGAGCTAATCCAAATAGTCAAACTGAAACGTTTGTATGTATTCGAGTAGATTTAAAAAATGATCAATGGTTAGGTGTACCTTTTTATTTAAGAACAGGAAAAAGACTAGCATATAAATATTCAGAAATAGTAGTTGTTTTTAAAGAAATGCCAATAAATTTATTTAATAAACCTAATAATTTATCTCGAAACAAATTAATTATACGATTAGATCCTAATGAAAATATTAAAATAGATTTTTTCAAAAAAACACCAGGATTTAATGAAATATGTCAATTAACAAGCGATAGAATTGAATTATCTTCTTCTACTAAAACAACTTCAAATCGAATCGATGCTTATGAAAGATTATTGTTAGAAAGTATGAAAGGATCTCAATCTTTGTTTGTATGTCGAGAAGAAACAGAAGAAGCATGGAAATGGATTGATCCAATTATCGATAGTTGGAAAAAAACTAAACAAAATAACTTAAAATTATATCCCGCAGGAACATGGGGGCCAAAAAATTCAGATAAAATAATTATGAAAGATGGAAGGTATTGGCATGAGTTTGATTCAAAATAATTTAAAATTTTGAATTAATTAAAAAATTATGTTAATATAAAAATATTTTTTTAAATATTTAAATAAATTACTTATATCGCCAGATTTTTAAAATTAATTTCAAAAAAAACACTAATTTCGACTGAATTGAGGAAGATAATATCTTATGATACGTATTATTCTTTTCTTGTTAACTAACTTAGCAGTTACATCAACATTTGCTTTAATTCTTGCTTTGACAGGAATTAATGCAGATAGTATTTATGGCATATTAATTATTTCTACTTTATTTGGTTTTAGCGGATCTCTTGTTTCACTGCTTATATCTAAATGGATTGCATTGCGGTCAGTCAATGGTAGAATTATTAAATTTGCTAGTAATGATACAGAAAAATGGCTAATGGAAACTGTAAAAAAACAATCAGAAAAAAAAGGAATAAAAATACCTCAAATTGCGATATACGATGCTATTAATATTAATGCTTTTGCAACAGGTCCTCGAAGAAATTCTGCATTAATTGCAGTATCTTCAGGATTGTTAGAAAAAATGACTCGAAACGAAGCCGAAGCAGTGATCGGGCATGAAATTAGTCATATCTCGAATGGTGATATGATAACAATGGGATTAATACAAGGGGTAATAAATACTTTTGTGATTTTTATATCGCGTATTGTTTCGCAGATATTAAATAGCATATTTTCAGGAAATAATGATGAAAATGATGAAAGTGAAAAACATCCATTTATTTTATTTATTATTTCTACAATATTAGAAATAATCTTTGGTATGTTAGCAAGTATTGTAATTATGTGGTTTTCTAGACATCGAGAATTTTATGCTGATGCTAGTTCAGCAAAATTAGTAGGTCGTGAAAAAATGATTGCTGCATTAAATAAAATAAAATCAAGTTATGAAGAAGCACCTCAAGAATCTGATAGTATTATTGCTTTTTGTATTAATGGTAAATCTAAATCAAAACTGGCATTGTTTGCATCCCACCCTTCTATAGAAAAAAGAATACAAGCTTTAAATAATAAAAAATATATGTAACTAGATCACAACAAATTCTCTTAGTAGAAACATATCTATTAAGAGAACATTACATTAAAAAAATTTTATGAAATTCTTTTAAACTTGTGTTTTTATAAAAAAACGTTTATAATCATTTGAGAAAAATATAGTTGAAAAAAGCAACAGTTCTGTTTATGAATGGCATTTTAAAATTAAACAATTTTAGAGTAGAAGATGTTAAAACTTTTCTTGAAAAATCTTAAATTCATGCCTCATGCAGTAATGTTTCTAATTTCTGAAAATAATGAAAAATTAATACTTTTAAAGGAAAAAAAATGAGTAAGATTAAAGGTCAAGTTAAGTGGTTTAACGAATCTAAAGGTTTTGGTTTTATTACGCCGTCTAATGGAAGTAAAGATGTTTTCGTTCATTTTTCATCTATTCAAGGGAATGGTTTTAAGACTCTATCGGAAGGACAAAATGTAGAATTTGAAATTCAAGATGGACAAAAAGGTCCTTCTGCAATTAACGTATGTTCTATATAAAAAATATTTAAAAAAGACCTCTGTTAAAAATCAGAGGGCTTATAAAAATCAGAGGCTTATTTTTTTTGTATACTAACATTACTAACATTTAAAATTAATAATTCATCAAGTTAAATATACTTAAATAAATCAATTATTTTAACTTCGAAGATAAATTCTCTCAAAATCTGTTCATCCAAATATATGATCTAGTTATATCTAGACTGTTTTTTAATCTTCTTGAAAATAAAATATAATATTAATATGTAGATAAATTAAATACTACGCTGTCCTATTTTTTCTACGGAGTTTTTCTGATGGATTTTTTTTTAGAACCGTCAACTTGGGCCGGCTTATTAACACTAGTTGTTTTAGAAGTAGTTTTAGGAATTGATAACTTAATTTTTGTAGCTATTTTATCAGAAAAATTACCACCTAATCAAAGAGATAAAGCACGTTTAATTGGTTTAGGGCTTGCATTAATAATGAGATTAGGTTTGTTATCATTCATATCTTGGATTGTCACTTTAACGAGTCCTATTGTTAATAACAGATTATTTACTTTATCAGTACGTGATTTAATTTTGCTTATGGGCGGGTTGTTTTTATTATTTAAAGCAACAATTGAACTTCATGAGAGATTAGAAAATAAAGATCATGAAAATTCAGAAAATAAGAATTATGCGAGTTTTTGGGCTGTAGTAATTCAAATCGTTGTATTAGACGCAGTTTTTTCACTAGATGCTATTATTACAGCGGTGGGTATCGTTAATCAGTTGTTTATTATGATGATCGCAGTAATATTAGCTGCAATACTTATGTTATTTGCTTCAAAAGCATTAACTAATTTTATTAATCTACACCAAACTGTTGTAGTTTTATGTCTTAGTTTTTTATTAATGATTGGTTTTAGTTTAGTTTCAGAAGCGCTAAAATTTTATATTCCTAAAGGATATTTATATGCAGCAATAGGATTTTCAATTTTAATTGAAATATTTAATCAAATAGCTCGACATAATTTTATGAAAAATCAATCTAGAAAACCTATGAGACAAAGAGCTGCTGAAGCAATTTTACGACTAATGGTAAGAGAAAAAAATAAACATAAAAATCAATCAAATAAACCATCAAACAAAAACACGAAAATTTCGATAAAACCTGCGCTAGAAACAGAAACATTTAAAGATGAAGAAAAATATATGATTAATGGAGTCCTTACTTTAGCAGGACGTTCAATTAAAAGTATTATGACACCAAGAAGTAATATATCTTGGGTGAATACAGAAAAAAACACTAATGAAATTCGTACTCAGTTGTTAGATACACCTCATAGTTTATTTCCAGTTTGTAAAGGTGAACTAGATGAAATTATCGGTATTGTTCGTGCTAAAGAATTATTAGTTGCTATTGAAAAAAATATCGATGTTTGCAAGTTTGCTTCTCAAATACCACCAATAATTATCCCTGATACTCTTGATCCTATTAATTTGCTAGGAGTACTTCGAAGAGCTCAAGGAAGTTTTGTAATTATTAGTAATGAATTTGGTGTAGTACAAGGTCTCATTACTCCTTTAGATGTTTTAGAAGCTATAGCTGGAGAATTTCCAGATGCAGATGAAACACCTGATATTATAAAAGAAAAAAATAGCTGGCTAGTTAAAGGTGAAACAGACTTACATTCATTGCAACAATTATTAAATACAAGAGAACTCATTAAAGAAAATGATTGTGCTTCTTTAGGAGGTTTATTAATCGCTCAAAATGGTCGATTACCTATTCCAGGAGAAATTATTAATATTAATTTATTTTCTTTCCATATTGTTCAAGCGACAGAGTATCGTATTGATTTAGTTCGAATTATTAAACATGATAATATTAATTAAACTAATACATTAAAATAATTTCAATTTTTTAAAACAATCTATTTTAAAACAAATAAATTTTTAAATATTGAGAAAAGTATGCCTAATATAATTTTAGCGATTGATACTTCAATTAATTATTGTTCGGTAGCTATATATAATAAAAAAAAAATACATGAATTATCAGATCGGTCTAATAAAGAACATAATATTAAAATATTACCAATGATTCAAAAAATATTATTACTTTCAAATATAAAACTTAAAGAACTTAATTATATAGCTTTTTCAAAGGGACCAGGTAATTTTACTGGAATACGAATTTCAATGGGAATCGCGCAAAGTTTGTCATTTAGTTTGAAAATTCCAATTTTAGGAATTTCAACTCTAGCTATTATAGCGGAAAAAGCATGGCGAAAATATCATCAAAAAAAAATACTTATTGCTATACATGCTGGGTCTAATCAAATATATTGGGCGCAATATATTAAAAATAATAAATTTTTATGGACCGGAGAACAAACAGAATCTTTAATTCAATGTAATAAAATTAAAGAAAAAATACAACACTTAACAAGTGAATGGCTACTTGTTGGTGATGGATGGGAAAAAATTTATTATCAAAACCTATTCAAATTTAAACAAAATAAAATTATATCACCTAATGCAAAAGATATAATTCCATTCGCTTTGTTTAATATAAAAAATAATGCTTTTGTCCACGCTACGGAAGTGACTCCTAACTATTTAAATAATATTTTTTTTAATAAATAAAAAACGTTCAAATATAAATAAAACTCAATACTGAAATACTAAAGATACTTCAGTATTGATCTAGCTATTATAATATATAATATAGATTGAATTTGATAAATTATTTTAATTTTTATATAATTGTTTTAAATTATCATTCTGGCAAAACAACATTTAACTCTAATATAGAAATTTCTTCATTTTTTTGTTCTAATTGTATGGTTACCATATTAGGTTCTATATTTACATATTTACAAATTACAGAAAGTATTTCACGTTTTAATTGTGGAAAATAATCTGGTTCATTTTGAAATTTTCTTCGTTCTGCCACAATAATTTGTAATCTTTCTTTAGCCACATGAGCAGTATTTTTGTTCCGGGATAAAAAAAAATCTAATAAAGCCATGTCTATCTCCAGAATAAACGTCGTAAAAAACTTTTTTTTTCTTCTTCAATAAAGCGAAATTTATGAGTTTCACCTAATAATCGATTTACTGTATCAAAATAAGCATGCCCTGCATTAGAGGTATTATCTAAAATCACAGATTCTCCTTGATTTGATGCTCGTAATACAGAAGTATCTTCAGGAATCACACCAATAATAGGTATTCGAAGTATTTCTAAAACATCGTTCATACTTAACATTTCACCATTTTTTACGCGTGTTGGATTGTAACGTGTTAATAAAAGATGCTCTTTAATAGGAGTATTATTCTGCTCAGATCTTTTGGATTTAGATGATATAATTCCTAATATTCGATCGGAATCGCGTACTGAAGAAACTTCTGGATTTGTAGTAATAATCGCTTCATCTGCAAAATATAATGATAAAATAGCGCCTTTCTCAATTCCAGCTGGCGAATCACAAATAATAAAATCAAAATCCATTTTTATTAATTCATTTAAAACTTTTTCAACTCCAACATACGTTAGAGCTTCTTTATCTCGAGTTTGAGATGCTGGTAAAATAAATAAATTTTTTGTTTTTTTATCTTTAATCAAAGCTTGATTAATTTTTGCTTCACCTTGAATTACATTAACAAAATCATATACTACTCTACGTTCACATCCCATAATCAAATCTAAATTTCTTAAACCTATATCAAAATCTATAACAACAGTTTTTTTCCCTTTTTTTGCCAAACCAGTTGCAATAGCAGCACTTGAAGTAGTTTTACCTACACCTCCCTTCCCTGAAGTAACTACAATAATCCGTGTCATATAAACAGTTCCTAAAAATACACTTAACTAAGAGAATTTATAGTTAAAACTTTATTACTTAAATAAATTTGAGCAGATTTTCCAATAAATTTTAATGGTATTTGATCTGATAACCAATATTCACCAGATATTGATAATAATTCAGCAAACAATGCTGTGCAAAATATATTACTAGTTATATCTCCATTAGCTCCTGCAAGCACTCTTCCTCGAACTGATCCATAAATATGAATATTTCCATCAGCAACTAATTCAGCTCCAGCACTTACATTATTAGTAACTATTAAATCAGAATATTTAGCATATATTTTTTGACCTGAACGAACAGGAGTATTTATAATATGTGTTTTTTCTATTTTTTTTATTGTTTTTTTTGTTGTTTTATCATTTTTATTTTCGCAATTATATTTTTTATAAAAAAAACTAATATTTTGATTAATATTATTTGTTATATTTTTTATCTTTTCTCCTTCTAACAAAATAGGTAAACCTGAATTAATAATAATTTTTTTCATATAGTCATCTGAACAACCAGTGACACCTACAATAAACAAACTATGTGAAATAATAACTTCTTGTATTCTTCCCCAACTTGTTTGATTTAATGATAAATGTGATACATTAAGAATAATAGGTGCATTTTTAAAAAATTGAGGATATTCTTGAACTTTTTTATATAATGACTTATTAATTAAGTCTATATTATTACTCTTTAGGTATAATACTAATAATGTGAAATTACTACCTTTTATTTCAATAGACGTTTTTTGCATATATATTGCTCAATAATTTATATTTATATGCATATTACATTTACATGTATGATCTTTTAAAAAACTAATAATGATAAATTCAATTGAATTATAATATAAATATCATTTTATAACAATTTCTATTTTTTACAGTTTTTAGATAATTAGCAATATTTAACTACTATTATATAATATAGTATATAATATAAATTTTTATTAAAGTTCTAATTAATAAAAAATATTAAATATTTTTATAAAAATTAATAAGGAAAATCAAAATCTTGTTATTTTCTCAAAATAGCCAAATAATACTACGTTATCAAAATATTTTTAAAAATAAAAAAATTTTTTTTTCAGGAAATATACAAGATACATTACCTCAATATTTATCTAGTATAGAAACCAGTCTACATCTTAGTAATATAAATAATAATTTTTATGAAAATAAAAAAAATGCAATCGATAAATTTCATATATATTATGATTTACTGATTTCAGAAAAAATCGTAAAAAATTATAATACGATGATTTACTATTGGCCCAAAAATAAATCCGAAGCAAAATTCCAACTATATAATCTATTATCTTGCTGTTCTATTGGCACTGAAATTTTTATTGTGGGAAAAAATTCAAGCGGTGTAAAAAGTGCACCAAAAATATTAAAAAAATGGGTGAATTTAAAAAAAATAGAAAGTGCAAAACATTCTGTTTTATTTTCAGGATTTCTTAAATATAAAACAAAGTTTATATTACAAGATTTTTTTAAAACACATATTTGGAAAAATTTATATATCAAATGTTTACCAGGAGTTTTTGGTTATAAAAAAATAGATATAGGCAGTCAATTACTTGCTTCTACTTTTTCTAAAAATATTAACGGTGAAATCCTAGATTTAGGATGCGGATCAGGATTTTTATCAACATGTATATTAAAAAAATCAAAAAACTCTTTTCTCACTATGGTGGATAATCAAGTATCCTCAATAATATCAACTCAAGAAACGTTGCTTTCTAATAAACTAACAGCTAAAGTTTTTTTAAGTAATATTTACTCAAATATATCTAATAAATTTGATTTAATCATATCAAATCCACCATTTCATAATGATTTAAAATTAAATTTTAATATAATTAAAAATATTATAAGTGATTCTTCAAAATATTTAAAAAAAAGAGGGGAACTAAGATTTGTTGTAAATAACTGTTTTAATTATGATGATCTTTTAAGAAAAAAATTTAAGAAATTTAATATTATTAAAAAAACAAATTTATTTAAAGTTTATCAAGGTTTATTTTAATGGTACCCGGAGCGGGACTTGAACCCGCAAAGCTTTTAAAGCCGAGGGATTTTAAGTCCCTTGTGTCTACCAATTTCACCATCCGGGCTTTTTTTATAGGCGTATCCCGGAATCGAACCGGGTTATACGGATTTGCAATCCGCTACATAGCCAATCTGTCAACACGCCGTTATAGTGTTCATTATAGAAAAAAAAACATAAAATTACAAATAAAATTTTATAAATATAAAAATATTTATATAAAAAAGTTTGAATAAAATAAAAAAATTGTCTTTACATTCGGTAAGAGAATGTTTTAAAATCATTAATTGAAATATTTTAATGTAAATTCGAAATAATTAATAAAAAAAATATATTCAAAAATTATTATATCGATAGCTTGGAGAGGTGGCCGAGTGGTTTAAGGCAGCGGTCTTGAAAACCGCCGATGAGAAATCATCCGAGAGTTCGAATCTCTCTCTCTCCGAAAATATTAAATATATAAATTAACGAATAATATCTCCTTAAAAAACATCTCTAAAAAAACTTATTGATCAGCAGAAACCTCAATTTCTACACGACGATCAGGTGCTAAACAACTAATTAACAAAGATCTACTATCTATATCTTTACATACTTGATCAGTTAAAGGATATTGATTCCCCATACCTTGAATATTTATTTTATCTCTAGATATTCCATGAGAAGTAAAGTAATTTTTAATACTATAAGCACGATCTTCCGATAATTTTTGGTTGTATTCTTTATTACCTATTCTATCTGAATGACCTGAAAGTGTAATATAAATATTTTTTGATTTAATATTATTTATTTCATCATCGATTTTTTTTAATTTATCGTAAGATACAGGTCTTAATTCTGTGCTATTAAAAGGAAAATTAATATTTTCATTAAGTGCAACATATTGTTTGTTAGGTGTTTCAGGAGAATACGATGCAAACATATCATTAATATTAGAATTTCCAAATTTCCATGCAAAGGAAATCACTGCATCCCCTAAGGTAGGTTTTGATAAACTCATAATTTTTTCAACACTACTTTTCCAAGTATAATCAAATCTAGTAATAAATTGATCATTAAAAATATATTCAGCACCTAAAGATAAACTAGGAAATAACAAGCTATTTTTACTAAAAATATTTTTTAAATCCTCTTTAGAAGCTAGATTTTCCCAAAACATCATTCCACCTAATCGAGTATATAATCTAAAATCGTTTGTGATAGGATATGAGAATTTTGTTGAAATCTGGACATGATTAGCCTGTGTATTTTCTTTGGATTTTTGAAACATTAAATATGGATAAAATCCAGTTGTATCATTTTCAATTTCTACACCAAAATATGGATTGAATTCATAGCCTAAAAACAATCCGAAAACAGGAACATTGATATTTTGATCATCTTTTAAAGATTGAAGTTCTTTATATTTTAAAAGATTAAAATTAGACCATCCAATTTTTGTACCTAAATACCATCCATCATTACTTTTTGATTGTACACTACTAACTAAGCTTACTAATAAAACTAAAATAGTAAGAGCTCTTTTTTTCATTTGAAAACTCCATTTTGAAATAAATTGACAATAATTAAAATGTAAATAATTTTTAAAATAAATCAGAATCTATTTTATCATATAATAAATATTATATTAATAATATAAATCATAATATCATTATATTTATTTATATTATTTATATAATATTTTCTACGATTATGTAAAATTTTATTTTTTTTTAATGTTATTAAAATTATTTAAAAAAGATATCCCTAAAAAATATAAACTAGTTAAATAAATTATTCCAGTAACAAATAAAATTATAAACAAACGTGCGATTTTATTAAATAAAGAACTAATATCATACAAAGGTATAAAATATAGCATAAAAATTAAAACAAATGTCATAGAAAATATAGCAATTAATAAACGTAAAATAAAAATTAATTCATTCAACTTGAAATAAATTAGCTTTTTTTGATATAACTTCCAATATAATAAAAAAAAATTTACCCACGCAGATATACTAAAAGATAAAGCTAAACCTGCATGCTGAAAATAAAAGATTAAACATGGATTTAAAATTTGTGTAATAAGTAAAGTAAATAATGAAATACGTGTTGGAATCTTTACTTCTTGAGATGCATAAAAAGCTGTAGACAAAATTTTAACTAAAATAACAGCAACCAAGCCAAGAGCGTATAATTCTAATGCTTTTTGCGTCATTAAAACATCAAAATTTGTAAATTTTCCATATTGGAATAATATAATAACTAATGGTTTAGAAAGAATAAATAATATAATAGCGCTAGGAAAAGATAAAATTAAACCAATCTTCAATCCCCATTGAATTAGTTGTTTGTATTCTATTAACTTATTTTTTGAATAGCTTTTTGATAGAGATGGAAATAAAACTGTACTTAAAGAAACACCTAGAATACCTATAGGAAATTCAATTAATCTATCAGCGTAATACATCCAAGATATAGAACCAACACTTAATAGTGAATTAAAAATAGTATTAAAAATCAAAGAAATTTGATTTGCACAAGAACCAATAAGAGATGGCCATATTTTTTTTAAAAATTTTAAAAAACCAATGTTTTTAAAATTTAATTTTGGTATTACTAACATATTTATTTTTGATAAATATGGAAGTTGATATAGAAATTGAAAAATTCCACCTATAATAACAGACCAGGCCAATATTAAAATTGGAGGTTTTAAAAAATCGTTCAAAAAAAAAGAAAAAATAACAATGGTAATGTTCAAAATACTTGATGCAAATGCAGGAATAGAAAAGTAGCCCCAACTATTTAAAATACAAGAACTTAATGAAGATAAAGAAACCAATAAAATATAAGGAAACATAATTTTCAATAAAGTGCAAGATACTTGAAATTTTTGAGGTGATTGAATAAAACCAGGAGCACTAAATTTAATTAAATAATGAGAAAATATTATTCCTAATATTGTAATAATAATTAAAAAAACAATAATTAAACCTAATAAAGATGAAATAAAATTTTTAAGATATTTTATTTCTTTAGTTGATTTATAACGTATTAAAATAGGAATAAAAGACTGTGAAAAAGCACCTTCAAAAAATAATCTACGTAATAAATTCGGAATTTTAAAAGCTACGAAAAAAGCATCGGTATAAATAGAAACACCAAAACTATGTGCAATTGTAAGATCTCTTAAAAAACCTAATATACGTGATATTAATGTCATAAAACTAAGAGAAAATAAAGATTTCAAAAGATTCATCTTAAATTAACCTAAATAGATTGAATATTATAATCTCAATTGATAAAGATTATTTGTTTAAAAAATTAATAAAATTTTCTTGCGTATCAAATATTTCACATGCTATAAAAGTTTTTATTTACTATTAAACAACTACTTACTAAACAAATGTCTTCTTTTAAAAAAATAAAAATAATTAAACCTGATGATTGCCATGTTCATCTTCGAGATGAAAAAATTTTAAAAAAAGTTTTAAGATATACTGAAAGATTTTATCAACGAGCAATCATCATGCCTAATCTTGATAAACCTATCATAGATTGTAAAAAAGCTATCGCTTATAAAAGTAGAATTATGGATTTATCTAAAAATACTAAATTTGAACCATTAATGACTTGTTATTTAACAAAAGATACTTCTTTAAATGAACTAAAAAATGGTTTTTTTAACAAAATATTTATAGGAGCAAAATTATATCCCAATCAATCCACTACAAACTCTAAAACAAATATAAATAATCTTAGTGAAATTTTTCATATATTAGAACTAATGCAAAAAATAAAAATGCCATTACTAATTCATGGAGAAGAAAATCACTTTAATATTGATATTTATGATCGAGAAGCTCAATTTATTGATAAAACTTTAGTGCCGTTAAGAAAAATATTTCCAGAATTAAAAATAATATTAGAACATATTACCACTAAAGAAGCAGTGTCTTATATTAAAGAAGCTAATTCATCGTATTTAGCAGGAACAATTACACCACATCATTTAATGCTAAATAGAAACAATATGTTTTTTGGTGGAATTCAGCCTCATTTATATTGTTTACCTATTTTAAAAAGAAAAATACACCAAAATTCTCTTAAAAAAGCTATATCTGATGGAAATAAAAATTTTTTTTTAGGCAGTGATAGTGCTCCACATCTTTACACGAATAAAATTAATCCGTTAGGATGCGCAGGAATATTTAATGCCCCATCATCTCTATTATGTTATGTGACTATATTTGAAGAAATGAAAGCATTAAAATATTTGGAATCTTTTTGCTCAAAAAACGGAGCAAATTTTTATAATATCCCTATAAATAAAGAAAGTATTACATTAATTAAAAAACCATCTAAAATTTTAGAAAAAATCAATATTGGAAAAAATTTTATTTCACCTTTTTTATCTGGTGAAATATTACACTGGTCTATTCTTTAAATTTGATTTGTTCTTTAAAATTAACATGATTGAGAAAATGTTTATTTTTTTTTAATGTCTTTTTTAATTTCCATGCAGATCATAAGTAACTTTTTTATTAAAAGATTTATAAAAATTTAAAAAAGTTTGATTTAAATAAAATTTATGTTTTATTAGTATTTTATTTTTATAGTTTCTTTTGTTTAACAATATACATTTATTTATTATTTTTTTTAGAAAATAGTTTAATTCAGTGTGTTGGGCATAAGGAGGAAAAACATTATAAGTTTTTTCAAGATATAGCTGTGTTTTTTTTAAATTGTTTAACTTATTTAAAAAATCATGTTTTTTTGATATTATATCTGATAATTTTTTTACATCAGTTTTACTGTTTAATAAAATTATATACTCTTTTCGTATTATTTCGTCTAATGATAACAAAGTATCATCTATTTCTTTCAAAATTTTCACTAATTTTTTCATCGATTACGCTCCTACTTTGTTAAGTATATTTTTTGAAGTAAAATAAAATACAAATTATTAACTTAACAAAATAACCACTACTTCTCCATGTTTATTAATTATTCCAGTTACAATTTTATTGTTTTTAATTTGTGCACGTACTTTTTCATCAATAACACCGTTACCTAAAGCTTTACCAGTAGTAATAATTTCAAAATTAATTCCTTTAAATTTAATGGTTACTTCTTGATTCACTTTAATTATCCAAAATGCACGTGTCATAAAAGATGTAATTGGTTGAAAAGGTAAGATATCACGTAAATTCACTCTATCTATAACATCTTGTTTTCGTAAATAAGCACCATGAGGCAATTTATCTAAACGTCCTGTTATAACTTTTAAATCTGATTCTTTTATTTTGGTTCCACGTAAAATTTTTTTCTTTGCTATAATATATTTTCCTTTGATTTGAACTTTAGCATCAAAACACTCGTGTTGTTTCTTATAAGCATATAAAATATTAAATAAATGAAAATTATTTAAATTATCTTTTAATAAAAAACATGGTTTTTTAAAAATTTGTTTTATTTTAAATGGAGTATGTATTAATTCTGTAAAATCACTTGTATTAAGAGAATATTGTAATTGAAAAAATTCACGTAAATGAGCTATTAAATTGTTAGCATTAACTTTAAAAGATAAAAAAAACAACAAAATAAAAAAAAACTTTACCAATTTCATTTTTTTCCTTACTAAACTGTACTAAACTAATAATATTCATTTATTAAGAGTAATTTACAAGTATAATATATTGAAAATTTGATTTTTAAAAAATTTAATAAAAGTATTATCCACCTAAAATTTAAAATTTTTAAAAATTTCTATAATAATTAACTTTAAAAATTTAAATTTTAAATTAATTAAAAACTTAAACAACTAAAATATTTGATTCTAAAAAATTAAAATAGATAATATTATTAAAAAAAATAAAAGTTTCATTAAAAAACATAAAGGGTATAAAATGTTTGAAAAAATAAATGCAATGTTTAATTTAAATGCACATTTATTAAATTTGTATGCTAAAAGAGAAGAAATTTTATCATCAAACATAGCTAATTCTGAAACACCTCACTACAAAGCAATGGATATTAATTTTAAAGATACATTTCAAAAAATGTTAAGAAATAATAAAAACTTTAGAATAACTTTAAAAAACACTTCAAAAAATCACTTAACATCAAAAACCAAGGAAAATAATAATCATACTTTATTTTCTATTCAACCCATAAAAACTAAAAATATTAAAATTAATGGAAATACAGTAGATATGAATCGTGAACGAATTGAATTCATAAAAAACACTTTAAAATATGAAGAAAATTTAATATTTATCAAAAATGAAATTAAAAATATGATGCTTGTATTAAAAGGATAAAAATATGTCTTTGTTTAATATATTAAATATTGCAGGTTCTGCAATGACTGCACAATCAGAAAAAATGAACATTATTGCTACTAATTTAGCAAATGCAGAAAGTATTATACATAAAAATGGAAAATATTATCCATATATTGGTAAAAAAGTTCTTTTTGAATCTTATAATTTAAACGAAAAAGGTGTAGCAGGAGTTCAAGTTAAAAAAATAATTCATAAAAAAAATCCAATACAAATGGTATATGATCCTGATAATCCTTTATCTAATTCAAAAGGATATATTTTAAAATCAAACATTAATCCAATTACAGAAACAATAGAAAATATTTCCGCTTCAAGAGCTTACCAAGCTAATATAGAAGTCTTAAAAACTGCTAAAAATATGATATTAAAAACATTATCTATTGGAGAATAAGGAAGAAAAAATGAGTGATATTAACGTGAATGCTTCTACCCCAAGCAATGTTGTGGATACAAACACTAATGAGTTAAATAATTCTTATAGTAATCCGTTAGATTTACAAAATAATTTTTTAAGCTTATTAATTGCTCAAATTAAAAATCAAGATCCTACTGATCCTATAAAAAATACTGAACTTACATCACAATTAGCTCAAATTAATACAGCAACTGGAATTGAAAGGCTGAATAATTCAGTGGGTAGATTTTCTGATAAAATCAATCAAAATCAAAATATTCAAATTTCCTCTTTGATTGGTCATCGCGTTATGATACCTAGCTCTCAAATTGTACATACTAAAAATATCAATACAGAATTTGGAATAAATTTAATTAGTCATGCAACATCAGTGGAAATAAAAATATTAGACGGGAAGGGTAAAGTTTTACATGTAAACAAAATGGAAAATGCTGAACCAGGAATATACAGCTTTATATGGAATGGTGTAGATTTAGATAATAAAATCATTCCTACAGGTAAATACAATATTAGTGTAACTGCTAAAAATAAAGATAAAGATATTCCAGTAGAAACTTTATGTGAAGCATTGGTTAATAGTATTATTACTTCCAATAGAGATCCTATAATAGATTTAGGTGCTATGGGAACGACAACATTATCAAAAATTCGTAAAATTTTTAAATAAATTTTCATCTATTTAAAAAATTTAAAAATTAACTAGTATAAGGAGTTTAAAATGTCAACTATTGAAGCTATTAGTGGATTAATGGCAAATAGCAATAATATAGATGTTGTATCTAATAACATCGCAAATGCTTCTACTATTGGATTTAAGTCGAACACTATTTCTTTTTTTGATATAGTATCTACTTCATTACACTCCAATCAAATGATCAGATCTGGTGTAGGAACTGCTAACTTAAGACAAAATTTTAGTAATGGAGTATTACTTCAGACAGGAAGAGATTTAGATTTGGGTATTGTACAAGATGGTTTTTTTAGATTGTTAAATTCGAAAGGTTATGTATATTATACAAGAAACGGTCAATTTTTATTAGATAAAGATAAAAATATTATAAATATGAAAGGAATGTATTTAACTGGTCAAAATAAATGCGACTTAAATAATAATCTAAATAACATATCTAAATTAGAACCTATTAATTTAAAAAATGCTGATATTCTTAAATCAAAACCAACTAATGTGATTAAAGTAAATGCAGATTTATCTGAAAATACTAATTCTACTAATGTTATAACAGGTTCTGATGATGATATATCAAACTCAGAGATAAGTACTGTTACTATTTATGATCAAAATGGAAATGCTCAAACTATAAATATTACTTTTGAAAAAAATGAAAATGATTGGACTATACATGTTAAATCAAATGAAATGAATGATTCGAATGAGAATAAAATTGATAGTACTATTCATTTAAAATTTGATTCTAAAGGTAAATTAATTTCCGATACACCTATAGAAATTAAATCAAAAAACTTTAAAAATCTTACTTTAAATATAGATTGTACACTGAAAAAATCAGAAGCAAATACAAATTTAATTCAACTTTCTCAAAATGGTTATCCAGAAGGTTTTTTAAAATCTTTTGAAATTTTAAATAATGGTGAAATTATTGGGGAATATAGTAACCAAAGATCAGAAAAAATTGGACAAATACTTTTATCAAAATTTATTAATCCAGAAAAACTTAAACCTGAAAGCGGAAATATTTGGTCATCAACTCAGGAATCCGGTGATGAAAACATTGGTATAGCAGGAGATAAAGGATTTGGAATGGTTATTTCAAAAACGTTAGAATCATCTAATGTTGATTTAAACAAAGAATTAATTAATATGATTGTAGCACAACGTAATTATCAATCTAGTGCACAAGCATTTAAAACAGAAGATAAAATAATTAGCACATTAGTTAATTTAAGATAAATTCAAAATTAGGTATTTCAATGGATAATACGATTTATCAATCAATGAAAGCTGCTGTTAGATTATTAGAAAATCAAAATACTATTTCAAATAATTTAGCAAATATATCTACAAATGGTTTTAAAGAAGCATTTAATCTTATAATAAAAGATAAAAATATAAATAATTTATATAAAACTCAAACACAAAAATATTATAATTTTTCAGAAGGTATACTAACTAATACACAAAGAAAACTAGATCTAGTTGTAAAAAATAACGGATGGTTGGTAATAAAAGATAATAATGGTAAAGAAGCATATACAAAAAATGGACATTTACAAATAAATGCAAAAGGAAAAATTACAATTCAAAATTGTAACGTAGTCGGACTAAAAGGTGATATAAAAATACCAAATAATGCAAATATAAAAATTATGTCTGATGGCACAATTAAAACAATACAAGAAAAAGAAAAAAATATTTTTGAAAAAGAAATAGGATCATTAAAATTAGTACACTTTAAAAAAAATGATCTAATCCAAAAAAATAATGGATTATTTTATTACAAAAATAATATATTAAATAAAAATATAAAAATACCACATGATAAGACTATACGTATACAATCAGAAATATTAGAAGCAAGTAATGTTAATCCAACTAAAAATATGGTTGATATGATATCAAACGCTAGACAATTTGAAATGAATATGAAAATGATATCAATGTATGATCAAAATGAAGAACATGCAAATCAATTATTTAATGTTAACAATTAAAGGATAAAAGTATGATTCCTTCCTTATGGATTTCTAAAACAGGTCTTGATGCACAACAAATTAATATGAATGTTATTTCGAATAATTTAGCAAATGTTAGTACTAATGGATTTAAACGATCCAGAGCAGTTTTTGAAGATTTAATGTATCAAACAATACGACAAGCTGGAACAAATTCATCTATTGATACAACCTTACCTTCAGGATTGCAGATAGGTACAGGTGTAAGACCAGTTGCTACTGAAAGAATTCATAGCCAAGGAAACTTATCTAAAACAGAATCTTCAAAAGACGTAGCTATTAATGGTCCCGGATTTTTTCAAGTACAATTACCAGATGGTAATATAGCATATACAAGAGATGGTTCATTTCAACTAGATCAAAATGGTCAATTAGTAACAAATAGTGGATTTACAGTTATACCTGAAATAAACATTCCTCCTAATTCAACCAATATTAATATCGCAAGAGATGGTATTGTTAGTGTTACAATACAAGGTCAAACACAACCGATTTCAATTGGACAATTAAATTTAACAAATTTTATTAATGACTCAGGATTGGAAAGTTTAGGAGAAAACTTATATCAAGAAACACAAGCATCAGGAGGACCAATAGATACTACACCAGGCTTAAATGGAACAGGTTTACTGTATCAAGGGTATGTCGAGACTTCAAATGTTAACGTTGCTGAAGAATTAGTAAATATGATTCAAACTCAACGAGCTTATGAAATTAATAGTAAATCTATAAATACTTCAGATCAAATGTTGCAAAAATTATCTCAACTATAACAATTGATCTTTATACTTAAAATAAATTTAAAATTTATATATTAAAATTTTTTATTAAGGATCATTTTTCCGTGGTAAAGTTATTTAGTTATAAAATTAAATATTATTTAACTATTCTCGCTTTATTATCCATTCAAAGTTGTTCTTCTATTGAACATAAGTCTTTAGTTAGTGGAATTACTACATCTATAGCTCCAAATATTTTTCCCAAAACTACAAATGGTTCTATATTTCAAGAAACCACACCTATCAATTATGGTTATCAACCACTATTTGAAGACCATCGATCTCATAATATTGGAGATACAATTACTATTGTATTACAAGAAAATATAAGTGCGAGTAATAGTTCTAGCTCTAATATGAGTCGAAATGGTACAGCAAATTTAGGTATGACAATCACACCAGGACAGTTAAATCCTATATTAGGATTTAATATTAATGAAAGTAAAACAGGATTTGATAGTATAGGAAAAAATGATTTTTATGGAAAAGGTAGTCATTCAGCTAAAAACACATTTACAGGTCTTATTACTGTTACTGTAAAAAGAGTGTTTCCTAATGGAAATTTACAAGTTGTGGGTGAAAAACAAGTCGCTATAAATGAAGGCATAGAATTTATTCGATTTTCAGGTGTAGTCAATCCTCATAACATTAATAAAAATAATTTAGTCGCTTCAACTCAAATTGCAGATACACGTATTGAATATGTAAATAATAATCGGATTAACGAAGTGCAAAAAATGGGTTGGCTACAACGATTATTATTGAAATTTTCTCCTGTTTAATATTAAAAATTAACAAACTAAAATTCTTAATATCATTAAGAACTCATAAAGGATTATTTCAAATCCTTTATGAGAAGTATTTTATATAAAATTTAAAATTATTCATAAATGACATATCATATATTTCGTATATAATATATATTTTATATATTAAAAAAAAGAATCAATAAAGTAAATGCATAAGGTATTTTATGTTTAAGATAATATCGCTATTAAAATTTATTATATGTATTTTAATAAGTTTTTACTCTTTCGCTCATGCCGAGAAAATACGTGATTTAACGAGTATTGAAGGTATCAGAGATAATCAATTAATTGGTTATGGTTTAATAGTAGGTTTAGATGGAACTGGTGACCAGTCAACACAGGCTCCATTTACTAATCAATCATTATACAATATGCTTTCTCAATTAGGTGTTACCATTCCTCCAGATACTAATATGCATTTAAAAAACGTAGCAGCTGTAATAGTCACAGCAAAATTACCTCCGTTTAGTCATGCAGGGGAAAAAATAGATGTCGTAGTGTCTTCTATGGGTAACGCGAAAAGTCTAAAGGGAGGCACACTTTTAATGACTCCCCTAAAAGGGGCTGATAATCAAATTTATGCCATCGCTCAAGGAAACATATTAATATCTGAAAAAATTAATTCTCAAAAAAAAAATCACTTTATGAGACTGGATCAAGTGAATTCAGGTAGAATTAATCATGGAGCAACAATTGAGAGGGAAATAAGTACTGATTTTGGAAGAAAAAAAATAATTAATTTACAACTAAATCAAGAAGATTTTAGTATTGCGCAAAAAATAAGTGATATGATTAATTTAAAATATCCAGATACAGCTATAGCAATAAATTCTAAAACAGTACAACTAAATACATACGCTAATAATACAATACAAGTTCACATGCTATCTAATATTCAAGATATAGATATTGCCATGCCTTCTCAGGAAGCTAAAATAATAATAAATCCAAGAACTGGATCTATTGTCATGAACAAAGAAGTCAAATTAGGAACATGTATTATAGCGCATAAAAATTTATCGGTAATAATTAATAGAATAATTCATCAAAATAATACAAATTTAAAAAACTCGATTTTAAATAATAAATCAAATTTATTAAAAAATATTAATAATAATTATATAGAAAACGAAGTAATTAATAATGAAAATTTAAATGATATAATACGAGCATTAAATTCGTTAGGAACCAAACCTGATGAATTAATATCTATTCTTCAATCAATGAAAATTGCAGGTTGTATTCATGCCAAATTGGAAATCATTTAATGCAAAACAATTTATCTTTACTTAACATAAATAGTTACCCGGCGAAGTTAGTCGATGATTTAAAATATCAAGTAAAAATTCATCCTAATAAATACGCATTAGAAACAGCTAAAGAAGTAGAAAGTATTTTTATTTACATGTTATTAAAAAGTATGAGATGTTCTTTATCAAAAGAAAATTTATTAGATAATAATCAAAGTCGTTTATATACTGAAATATACGATGAAAAAATCTCGAAAGAACTAACTAAAAAAGGTATTGGATTAACAAATATTATTTTAAATCAAATTCAACAAAAAAAACTATATACATAATAATTATAATAATTTATAAAGGAAGACATATGAGCACCATATTAACTTCTACTATTTCTAGTATTGATGCTATACAAATATTAATTAATAATACATCAGCAAAAGTTTTAAACCCAAACTCTCAAAACAAATCAGAACGTATTTCAATAGAAAATAACATAGATGAATCTAATATTGACGCAGGAGTAAAGGTACAAAAAGCATATGATGAATATAATAATTTCATTGATGAAGAAAAACGAAGAACGAGTGAACGCGTACAAGATGAGCAAACAAGAATTGAAGAGTATTTAAAATTAGAAGATTTATTTGTTGAAAAAATACATATTTTTAATGATTTAATGATGGGATTAAACTCATCTATAAAAGAAAACATTATTAATAAAAATCAAAATGTATTTAACGAAGAAATTGAAAATAATTTAAAACATATTGTAGGCGAATTGAAAAATTTTAATGAAAAATTAACTTTTTTAGAAAATGATGTTAAAAATACTATATCAGAAAAAATAAAAAAAGCAAATATCTTAATTAATAAAATTTATAACCTTAATATTGATATTCGTTATTTTCCAGTAAAACAAGCGCCTAATGGTATCTATAAGTATATTGATCAAAGAGATAAATTAGTTGATGAATTAAACGATATTATTGGGGTTACAGTAATTAAAGATGATCATACTTTTGAAGTTCGATTAAATAATGGTATGTCTATTATTGACGATAATAAAAAGACAAATTTTATTGTTGTAACATCGAAAACTGATGATAAATATATCAGCATCGGGTATTGGGATGATAATAATAAACAACTAAAAAAAATAGAACATATGATTCCAAGTGGATCTTTAGGTGCTCTTTTTTCATTTCGAAGAGAAGAATTACAAAACGCTAAAAACAAGCTTGGTCAATTAACTATAAATTTTGCCGACAGTATTAATGAGAATCATACGTTAGGATACGATATGCTTGGTAATCTCGGTAAACAAGTATTTCATATTAGTCAACCTGAAATTATAGCTAGTTCAAGCAATAAAACAAACCCATTTACCTCTATCAAATGGATGTCAACTAGCGATGCACAAGATACTAATTATATAGTATCAATGAAAAATAATCGATGGATAGTTCAAAAATTAAGTGATCAAACAATGTTTGAGCCAGAGGTATATCAAAACAATAATAATGTATATCTTAGCTTTGATGGAATGGAATTAAAAATTGAAGGAAATAATAACGAAGGAAACATGTATATGATTAAACCATATGCTAAAACTTTAGATGAGCTAGAGCTTTTAATTGTAGAAGACAGTCCATTTGCATTTTCTTCAACAAATGATGTGAATCAACAAAACAAAAATAATGCAATTATTATACAAAATTTAAATAAAGATAAATTAGTAAATAAAAAAGATACGTTAGGTACATCTTATCTTAAATTTTTAAAATCTATATCATATAAATGTAATGATCTCGAAGAAAAAGTACCTTTTAAACGTCAAATGATTAAAATATTAGAAAATAAAAAATTATCAATGTCTGACGATATTAGTGAAGATTATAAAGAACTTAGCTATGAACAAAAATGTTATCTTGCAAATGTGAAAATATTAAAAATGGCTGAAAGCATTTTCAATGACATTGTCGATTGTTATAGCTAATATTTACATAAATTTTAAAATAAAAACTTACTTTATAAAAGTAAGTTTTTATTTTTTATGTTTAATTTAACTAAAGAATTAATACGTTGTTAACATGATCATATATAGTAAAATTGATTTATAAAAAAACAATTTTATTCAACTTTTGTGACTGGTGAAGTGGAAAGATTATTTGCAGAATGTGCTCCAGCAGAATTATTTTTTTTATTTGATTGTTCTAAAAAAACTGAAAATTTTTTTGTTTTTTTATATTCTGAAGATGGTGTATTATTAACAATTTTAGTAATAGGTGCGTAAGCTTGATATTTCTTTCTTTCTTTGTTTAAATTTTGACTGATTAAATTTTTTTTTTGATGTAATATTAATATACAATTTTTTTTAAAAGTTAACTTTAAGTTTGTTGGTTCTTGTGTTATCTCTAGATTTTTAAAATTTTTTTTAATTATATGAAAATGATTTTTTTTATTTTCTTTAAAATTGTTAAATTTTTTAAACAATGTATTTTTTTGAATGGTTACATTCTTTGGGCAATTAGATAAAATATTTATTTTTTTTTTAATATTTAAATTATTATTTTTTTTTATTGTATCAAATTTTATTAACGAATGTTTAAAACAAACCCTACCAAATGCTAATTCTAATGAGAAAACGAAATTATTATTTATTGACTGAAAAGATTTTGTAGAACATATATCAACAAATTTATTTTTTAAAGATGTTGAATTTTTAATATCAAATGTTTTATAAATTTGACAAATAATAAAATTATTATTTTTAATTAAATTAGTATATTGATTATAATTGAAGAAAGAATCATTTATATCACAAAAAATTTTATTAAATAATAATTCTTTTTTCAAAGAAATGTTATTATTAACGTTATTTAAAGGAAATTTAAACAAATCAAATTTTTTTGTATAACAAATAATATTATTTTTTTTTAAACAATTATTATTAAAAGATAAAGGATAATTTTTTTGATTGATCAAATTATATTTGTTATTAAAATTATTTTTATTTAATATATTTTGTTGAATTTTGTCGTCTGTAGATATAATACTCTTTTTATTAAATGAAAAAATATTTAATTTTTTTAAAAAAACATTATTTTTATACTGAAAAATATTTTTTTTGATCATTAAACTTTTGAAAAAAATATTTTTTATAAAAAAAGATTCTTTTATCCAGGATATAAAATTAATAAAAAAATTATTTTGAATATTTTTTTTTATTTTTTTTCCACGAATCATATTTCTTGAATGTTTAGATTGATTAAATAACACATGGTTTTTTAAAAATGGTTTAGATTTATTTTTTTTTTCTATAATTTCCTTTTTAATATTTTTTGAGTTTTGATATTTTTCAATACTAAAAAGATAGTCTCTAATTGATGGTATTTTTTCCCCTTTTCTAATCCGAGACACAAGGTAATGGGGCGTTTTCATGTTTTTATTGGGAACGATAATTGTTTTTCCACCAGCTTGTCGTTTTTCAATAGCATGCACTGCATCTCTTTTTTCATTTAATAAATAACAAGCAATTTCTATTGGTACAATAGCATGTACTTCATATGTATTTTCTTTTAAAGCTTCTTCTTCAATTAAACGCAAAATTGATAAAGATAAAGATTCATTATCTCTGATTGTACCTGTACCGGTACATCTGGGGCAAACATGATGAGTAGATTCACCTAAAGATGAGCTTAATCTTTGTCGAGACATTTCTAATAAACCAAATTTAGAAATATTACCAATTTGAACACGTGCTCGATCTTCTCGTACAATTTCACGAAGTTTATTTTCAATAACTTTTTGGTTTTTTAAAGCAGTCATATCTATAAAATCAATTACTATCAACCCACCTAAATCTCTTAATCTTAATTGTCTTGAAATTTCTTCAACTGCTTCCAAATTAGTATTAAATGCGGTTGATTCAATATCTAATCCTTTTGTAGAACGAGCAGAATTAATATCAATAGCTGTTAAAGCTTCTGTGCTGTCTACCATAATTGAACCTCCAGATGGTAAACGCACTTTTCTTTGAAAAGCAGAATTAATTTGAGATTCAATTTGGTAATAACTAAATAATGGCACTTCTCCAGTGTATAATTTTATTTTATTAATAAAATCTGGCCGACCTAAAGCAGAAATATGTTCTCTAGCTATATTAAGTATTTTTGGATTATCAATTAAAATTTCACCAATATCTTGACGCAAATAATCTCTAAATGCACGAAAGATAACATTGTTTTCTTGATGAATTAAAAATGGTGCAGATTTATTTTCTGAAGCTTTTTGAATAGCATCCCAGTGTTTTAATCTGAGAGATAAATCCCACTGCAATGATTTTATTGATTTTCCCACTCCAGCAGTTCGAATAATTAAACCCATATTTTTCGGTAATTTTAAAGATAAAAGTAAATCTTTTAATTCAGTACGATCATTTCCTTCAATTCTTCTAGATATACCCGCAATATTAGGACTATTAGGCATTAAAACAAGATAACTTCCTGCTAAAGTAACAAAAGTAGTTAAAGCTGCACCTTTATTTCCTCTTTCTTCTTTATTGATTTGAACTATTAATTCTTGCCCTTCTTGCAAAACATTTTTAATATTTAAATGTATATTGCTATGATAATTTTTTGGAAAATATTTTTTAGCAATTTCTTTTAAAGGTAGAAAACCGTTTTTTTCTATTCCGTAATCTACAAAAGCAGCTTCTAAACTAGGTTCTATGCGAGTAATTTTTCCTTTATATATATTGGATTTTTTTTGTTCTGATCCAGAATTTTCTATATCAAGATCATATAAACGCTGACCATCAACAAGAGCTACACGTAACTCTTCCTGCTGAGTTGCGTTAATTAACATTCTTTTCATTATAACATTTTCTCTCTTATTTTTATAAATAAGTAAATACATCAACAGGAAATATATACTTTTAAAAAAATAATATTTTATTATCTAATCATGATTTTTATTTAAAATATATATAAAAATAAGTTGTTTGAAAATAACTTAAAAATTAATTAAATAAAATTTTTAAAAACTAAAAATATTATTTTTTTATAATTGAAAATTATAAATAATTTAATTATTGATACTAATATATTTATATGATTAATTATATTATAATTAATAAAAATTAAAAAAATTACTTAATTAAAGAGATTTTTTTAATGACATATAAAACATTGTCTGCATCTATTATATATATTAATAAAGATATGATAAATCAACGCATTGATAATTTTTTGAAAAAAAAATTTAAAAATATACCTAAAAGTATGATTTATCGTATTATTAGAACAGGAAAGGTTCGAATAAATAAAAAAAGAATCAAACCTAGTTATAAATTAAAAATTGGAGATAATCTTAAAATCCCACCAATTAAAATTTTAATCGAGGAAAAAAAACAATTCTGTATAAAAAAATATGAAGAAAATTTATTAAATCATATACTTTATGAAGATAATTATTTGCTAGTAATAAATAAACCTTCTGGTATCGCAGTGCATGCTGGAAGCGGTATTAGTTTCGGTGTAATAGAATATTTAAGAGATATTCGTCCACTAGAAAAATTTCTTGAACTTGTACATCGTATTGATCGAGAGACTTCAGGAATATTAATATTAGCAAAAAAAAGAACAGCTTTGATAGCAATGCATCAACAAATACGAGAGAAAAAAATAATAAAAGAATATATTGCGTTAGTACATGGTATATGGCCTCATAGTTTAAAAAAAATATCAAAACCTTTACTAAAGATTCATTTAAAAAATAAACAAAAAAAAATGTTTATTCATAATCATGGAAAAACTGCAGAAACTTATTTTCAAATAAGAAAACAATATTCTTTTACAACATTAATGTCTATTTTCCCGAAAACAGGTAGAACACATCAAATTCGAGCACATACATCACATGAAGGTCATCCAATCTGCTTTGATGAACGTTATGGAAACTCGAATTTAGATAAATTAATAAAAAATAAAATCAACCCTAAAAGACTGTTATTGCATGCTTTTTCAATTAATTTTATACATCCAAAAAGTGGTAACATGTTATATATAAAAGCGCCATTATCTGTGAGTATTAGAAATTTTTTAAAAACTCTTGTATGATATATTAAATAAAATAATTTATTTTCATCTAACAATATTGATAGAGATAAATAATATGGCTGTACAAAAAAACAAACCTACTCGCTCTAAAAGAGGTATGCGACGTTCGCATGACTCTTTAAAAAATATGGCATTATCTATAGATAAATATTCAGGGGAAACACATATTCGGCATCATATAACTCAAAAAGGATTTTATAAAGGTAAAAAGGTTATTTAAAAAAAATATAACAACGGTATTTTAAAATAAGTACCGTTGTATAAAAAAACTATAAATATCATTTATTTATTTTTAACATTTCTTATTTAATAAAAGGTTAATTTAATTTGTTATTTGCTATGTTGTTTCCAGGTCAAGGCGTTCAACATATAAATATGCTATCTTCTTTTTTAAAGAAGGAAAAAATTTTCCAAAATACTTTTGAAGAAGCATCAGAATATATAGGGTGCAATTTATTAAAATTAACTCAAGAAGGGCCGCTAAAAAAAATAAATAACAGTAAATATGCACAACCAATAATATTATCCTCATCTATTGCGATTTACAAATTTTGGAAAAAATATAACGGAAAAAATCCATCATTTATGTCTGGACATAGTTTAGGGGAGTACTCTGCATTAGTTTGTTCTAATGCGTTAAAATTTAGTGATGCGTTAAAAATTGTTACCTTTCGTGGGCAATATATGCAACAAATAACTTTTAATCGATTATGTTCAGTTAAAGCTATAATTGGGTTAAATAAAAATATTATTCAAAAAATTTGTCAAAAATATTTATATAAAACTGTATCAATCGCAAGTATTAATTCTAATAATCAAATAATTATTTCTGGAGATCAAAAAGATGTGCACGAAGCAAGTTTAGATTGTAAAAAAAATGGAGCTCAATATATATTTGATATTAATCTTAATATACCAGTACATAGTAATCTAATGAAACCAGTAGCTAAAAAAATTGAATATATATTAAAAAATATTAAGATTAAAACACCACAAATACCAGTTATTAATAACGTAAATGTTAAATGTGAAAAAAATAGTAAAAATATAAAAAAAGCTTTAATAAAACAAATATATACAACTGTAAGATGGAAAGAAATAATAGATTTTATACAATCAAAAAAAGTGTTTACAATGCTTGAAATTGGACCAAATAATACTTTAACTAATTTAAACAAAAATAATATTAATTTAACTTCTCTTCATACAAGTAATCAAAAATTTTTTTTGCAAGCTTTGAAAATAATCAATAAAAAACAATGAAAAACATACAAAAAACAGCTTTAGTTACAGGAGCAAATAAAGGAATTGGAAAGGCAATATCTATCAAATTGATAGAAAAAGGAATAAGAGTTATTGGAACATCGACTACGAAAAATGGAGTAAAAATAATTAACGAGTATACAAAAAAAAATGGATTCGGTTTAATTTTAGATCTAAGAGATACTAGTTCTATTCAAGAGAAAATTAAAGAAATTTATACGAAAAAGTATTCTATTGATATATTAATTAATAATGCTGGAGTTAAATCAGATAAATTATTAGTACATATGAATAAACAAGAATGGGAAGATACGATAAAGATTAATTTATCATCTATATTTTATATTTCTAAAGCTGTAATTCGTTCTATGATCAAAAAAAAAGAGGGTCGTATAATAACAATTAGCTCAGTTATTGGTTACATAGGAAATAAAGGACAAATTAATTATAGCGCTTCAAAATCAGGTCTAATAGGATTTCATAAATCATTAGCACTCGAAGTGGCTTCAAAAGGTATTACCGTGAATATAGTGGCCCCAGGACTTGTTGAAACAGATTTTATTAAAGATTTAAATATAGTAAAATATAAAAAATATCTATCTAATATCCCAATGAAAAGACTGGGGCAAGCAGAAGAAATTGCAGATTTAGTAATATTTTTATCTTCTAACAACGCATCTTATATTACTGGTCAAACATTGCATATTAATGGTGGAATGTATATGTAGTTAACCAAAAATATATTATTTAATAAAATAAAATATTTAACAACGGGTAAATAACATGAAAGATATTGAAAAAAAAATAAAACGTATTATTGCAAAAAAAATAGATATAAAAATAGAAACAATTAATAATAATTCTTCATTTATAGAAGATTTAGGAGCTGATTCGTTAGATATCGTAGAGTTAATTATGACATTAGAAGAAGATTTTAATATAGAAATATCTGACAATGAAGCAGAAAAAATTAGAACAGTTCAAAATGCTGTTGATTTAATTAATGAAAAAATTAACAATAATTAAATTTTATTTGAAATTAATATAATATTTAAACAAAATGATAAAAAACAAATTCATTGTCATTGAAGGATTAGAAGGCGCCGGAAAAACAAGCGCATGCATTTATGTAAAAAAAATTCTAAAAGAAAATAATATTAAGAATATTATATTGGTTCGACAACCAGGAAGCACACCTATTTCCGAAAAAATTAGAAAATTAATTAAGGGGCATCATATTGAAAAAATAGAAAAAGAAACAGAGCTTTTATTAATATATGCAGCAAGAATACAATTAGTTAAAACAATTATTAAGCCAGCATTAAATCAAGGGAGTTGGGTAATTTCGGATCGCCATGATTTATCTTCTTTTGCCTATCAAGGTGGTGGTTTGGGAATTCATGAAAATATTATTCGTAAATTAAAAAATTTATTATTAGAAGATTTTATTCCAGATTTAACTTTATATTTAGATGTAAAACCTGAAATTGGTTTAAAAAGAGCACTAAAAAGAAGTTCACTAGATAGAATTGAAAATCGATCTTTAACATTTTTTAAAAAAACAAGAAAAAGTTATTTAAACAATATTAAATTAGATAAAAAAATTATTAAAATTGACGCTAATTTAAATATTTCAAATGTTACTAAAAATATTAAAAAACAACTATTAAAATGGCTTCATAAACAATTCATATGAAATTCTATCCTTGGTTAAAAAATCCATACAAAACAATTATTAAACAACATCAACGAAAAAACACACATCATGCTCTTTTAATAAAAACTCAAAGAGGATTAGGAGTCTTTCAATTAATTTGGCATATTAGTAAATGGTTATTATGCAATAAAATAAATGGAATTGAATATTGCAATATATGTCATAGTTGTAAATTAATGTCATCAGAAAATCATCCAGATTGGCATCAATATATGAAAAATAAAAACGAAACCGTTACTATTGATCATATTCGAGAAATGAATGAAAAAATATTTAAATATCCACAACAAGGCCAAAATAAAATAATATTTTTTTCTAATGTTCAAAAATTAACCGAATCTGCAATAAATGCATTATTAAAAAATTTAGAAGAACCACCAGAAAAAACTTGGTTTTTTTTATTAGATTATAGTAATGTTACAATCAATTCTACACTACACAGTCGTTGCTTAATATATAAATTATTTCCCCCAAACGAAAAAAATAGTTTAAATTGGTTAAAAGATCAAAATATTTCAAATAAAATATTTAATATAATTTCATTACGTACTAACCAAGGTTCACCAATATCTGCGAAAAATTTTATTCAAAATGGACTTTTTAAAGAAAGAAAAAATTTATTTTTGTATTTTTTAAAATCTATTAAACATCAAAACTTATTAAAAATATTACCAATTTTATCTGTAAGTAAAACTTTATTAAAAATAGATTGGATTTGTTTATTATTATTTGATGCTATACAAATTTATTTTAATTATAAAAAAAAGATAACTAATTTTGATCAATTAGAATTAATTCAGTTTTTTTCTTATAATTATAATTATTTTACTTTAAATACAAGTATCCAGACTTGGAATAGATGTCGATATAAATTATTAAATATAACTGGTATTAACAACGAATTATTATTATTAGAACAATTACTTAAATGGGAAAAAATTTTAGGTTTTGTTGTTTAATTTTAATTTTTACATAATTTTTAAATTAAAGAGATAAAATTATGTTTTTAATCGACTCTCATTGTCATCTTGACCAATTAAATTACAATTCAGTACATAAAAATATAGAAGATGTATTGCAAAAATCATATTCAAATTACGTAAATAAATTTTTAACAGTATCCACTTCTATTAATAATTTTCATGATATACAAAAATTATTTGATAAATATAATTGTATTTTTTATACCTGCGGAATACATCCGTTATATTGTCAAAAAGAAACAAAAAATTTTCATGAACTAGAATTGTTATCTACAAATAAACGTGTGATAGCATTAGGAGAAACTGGTTTAGATTATTATTACTTACCTGAAACAAAAAAAATACAACAACATTTTTTCCGAAAACATATACAAATTGCGATAAAATTAAATAAACCAATTATTATACATACAAGAAATGCTATAAGCGATACAATACAAATATTAAAAGAAGAACATGCGGAAAAATGTGGAGGTATTCTACATTCATTCACTGAAGATGATGCAATGGCATTTCAGTTATTAGATCTGGGATTTTATATTTCTTTTTCTGGAATAATTACTTTTAAAAATTCAATTCAGTTACAAAATACATTAAAAAAAATACCATTAAAAAATTTATTAATAGAAACAGATTCTCCATATTTATCACCAATTCCATATAGAGGAAAAGAAAATCAACCAGCATATTTACTTGATATAGCAAAACATATCTGTTTACTAAAAAAAATACATTTGGAAGAATTTGCTAAAATTATAAAAAATAATTTTTATACATTATTTAAATTTTAAAATAAAATATATCATTTAATTAATTTTATATACTTAGGAGTTTTTTAATATGTTTAAAAATGTATTTTCAAGCCTTCAAAAAATTGGTAAATCACTTATGTTGCCTGTATCAGTGTTGCCGATTGCAGGAATATTACTCGGTGTAGGATCTGCTCATTTTAGTTTGATACCTAATACTATTTCTGAAATTATGGCTCAAACAGGAGGTTCTGTTTTTTCAAATATGCCATTAATCTTTGCGATCGGAGTGGCTCTTGGGTTCACTAAAAATGATGGTGTAGCCGCGTTAGCTGCAGTTGTTGCATATAGTATTTTAATTAAAACATTATCTGTAGTTGAACCAACTATATTACATAAAGGTATCGATATAGTAAAAAATAAAAATTTTCCTGATATAGGAATACTTGGGGGGATTATAGCAGGATCGATTTCTGCATATATGTTTAATAAATTCTATAAAATTCAATTACCTGAATATTTGGGATTTTTTGCAGGGAAAAGGTTTGTTCCTATTATTTCTGGTTTATCTTCAATATTTATAGGATTAATATTATCTTTAATTTGGCCGTCTATTGCAAAAAAAATTCAAATATTTTCTCAATGGGCTGCTTATCAAAATCCAATTTTTGCCTTTTCTTTGTATGGTTTAGTAGAAAGAGCGCTAGTACCATTTGGTTTGCATCATATATGGAATGTTCCATTTCAAATGCAAATTGGAGAATATACGAATTCTATTGGACAAGTATTTCATGGTGACATTGCAAGATATATAGCCGGCGACATAACGGCTGGAAATTTATCAGGTGGATTTATTTTTAAAATGTATGGACTTCCAGGTGCTGCTTTAGCAATTTGGCATACAGCAAAAAAAGAAAATAAAAACAAAATAGGTAGCATTATGATATCAGCTGCCTTAACAGCTTTTTTAACCGGAATTACAGAACCAATCGAATTTTCATTTATATTAGTTGCACCTATACTATATGTTGTACATTCTTTTTTGGCCGGATTATCTTTTCCACTATGTATTTTATTAAATATGCGTGCTGGAACAAGTTTTTCTCATGGATTTATAGATTTTATTGTATTAAGTGGTCACAGCAGTCAACTATTTCTTTTTCCGATTGTTGGTATTTTATATGGTATTTTATATTATATTATATTTTATTTTTTAATAACAACATTTAACTTAAAAACTCCAGGAAGAGAAAGCAATAATCATAATATTACTACGAAAAATAATATTGAAATAGCGCCTCATATTATTGCAGCTCTTGGGGGTAAAGAAAACATTACAAATTTAGATGCTTGTATTACAAGATTACGAATTACAGTATTAGAAATATCAAAAGTCAATAAAATTTCTTTAAAAAATTTAGGAGCGGCTGGAGTAGTTATATCAGGTTCGGGAGTGCAAGCTGTTTTTGGGACTAGATCGGAAAATATTAAAACAGCAATAGATGAACATTTAAACAAAATATAAAAAAGGGGTGAGTACAATTCAACTCGCCCAATAATTAATATATTTTATATTATAAATATATAAATAAGAATATTTTATTATGAATAATCATGTAATTTTTCAAAAAATTATAAAAAAAGAAATTAAAGCAAATATTTTATATCAAGACAAAATAGTAACTGCTTTTTCAGATATACACCCAAAGGCTCCTGTGCATATATTAATTATTCCAAATACATTTATAAAAACAGCAAATGAAATAAATAAAAAAAATAAAAATATTATTGCACATATGTTTTATATTGCTATTCAAATTGCTAAAGAAAAAAAAATTAGCGAAGATGGATATAAAATAATTATTAACTGCAACAAAAACGGAGGTCAAGAAATTAATTATTTACATATGCATTTATTAGGCGGGATAAAATTAGAAACATTATATTGAAAATATGATTCTTTTAAAAAGGTTAACACTTGAAAAAAAAATTAGCATTTTTTTTTATGATTTTATTTTTGACTAATAGTTGTTCATTTTTTCATAGAATAAACAGTGTGTTAAACCAAAATAATAATTCGGAAGAAAATACAAATATTATTTTGTTAAATTTTACTAATACTGTTGACAATATTATTACAGAAATATCTCATGATAAAAATATCTTTTTTTCTAAAAAAATATCGTTATATATCAATACTTTAAGAAATAAAAGCAATATTTTTTTAGAAAATAAAAAATTAACAAATATTATAAAACACCACATCTCTAAAAAAATAAATACATTTAGTATTATTAATCAAAATCAAATTAATAAAACTAAAAAAAAATTAGGATTATCTGAAAATAACGAATTTATTAATACAAGTACTGCAATGTTGTTAGCTAGAAATAATCAAGCAATATATTACATTGATAGTAGTATTATTCAAAATAATCAACTATTGTTATTAAAAATAAAATTAATACTCGTTCAAACAGGGGAGATTATATTTCAAAAAACAAAAAATTTTTACTTCTTATAAAGTATATAAAATATTAATTATTAAGAGTAGATCTTTCTACTAAAATTTATATTATAAAATATATTTTTAAAATATATCAATAAAAGATATATTTTATTGATGATAAATCAGTAGAAAGCTCTAACTCTTTAATTTAATTAATACATATCTTTAAATAATTAATTAAAATAACTGAATATAAAAACAATTAAAATTGATATACTAATCCAGCACCAATAATATTATCTGTAGGAATTTTATTTGTTTTAATAAAATCATTTTCTTTTAATAAATTAATTTTGTAATTCATATAAGTTGAAATATTTTTATTAAATTCATAACGAGTTGAAATATTAATTTGTTTCGCTAAACCTACTTCACTTTTTTCAGTACCATGAATATTATAACCTTTGGAATCTATATAACTTAAAGCAGGATGAAATCCAGATTTAAAATTGTATTCTGCAATCGCTTCAATATTTTGTGTTTCATTGATATAAGTATTGCTACGGATATTATGAGGTGTTAAATTTTTTGCAGCACCATAAAAAGCAGCAATATATACATTATCAGCGTTATATTTAAAACCTAATCCATATGAACTTACACGTTTTAAACTTTTATCGGTTTCAGATGATGAGTTAGGTCTATCTGATGTAAAACAAGATCCAATAGCAGTTAACCCTGAATTACTTTGATATTTTAATGATGCACCCCAACCTGAATTATTTTTTTGATTTTGAGTTCTACTTTTAGTTGCATCTTGATATTGTAATGCAAAACTAATTCCTTTCATTAAACCAAAAACATTATCATTTCTGTAAGTTAACAAACTACTGTTTCTACCTACCATATAATTATCATTATATGCAAAAACACTATTGTTTATAATATACGGAACATGATTAGTTAAAGATTCTGCATCATGGATTATACCATAATTTCTACCATAATCTATAGATCCTAAATTTCCATATTTCAACCCAGCATACCCTAAACGTATAGTACTGGATTGTTGTTGATTCATTAAATCTTCAGGCATAAAAAAATCAGTTTTGTATTCAATTCTCGCATAACTAGAAAGTTTTTTAGTGATATTAATTTTTCCTGATAACCCTAAAATAGCATTTGTATTATCTTCCTTTGAAGTAATTTTGGTAGATAGAAAACTATTTGAGAATTCATGATTAGGATTAATACTCCCATAAAATTCTAATTTGTTACCATTTTTATTAAAAATTTCTGCAGCTGTTACTACACTACTATTAGCTAACAATATTGGTATTAATATTGATAAAGATTTTTTTTTATTCATAACTTTTAAATTACCTTATTAGAAACGTAATATAAATTAAACAATTATACAAATAATTTAATATAAAAAATTTATTTTTAAAAATAAGAACACTTAGAAGTACGAGGAAATGGTATAATATCTCTTACATTAGAAATTCCGGTAATATATGAAATAAAACGTTCAAAACCCATACCAAAACCTGAATGTTGAACAGTTCCATATCGTCTAAGATCTCGATACCACCAATATTCTTCTTTTTTTAAACCTAATTCAGATAAACGTAAATCTAATATAGAAATACGTTCTTCACGCTGAGAACCACCTATTAATTCACCAATACCTGGAACTAAAAGATCCATTGCTGCAACAGTTTTGTTGTCATCATTTAATCTCATATAAAATGCTTTTAATTCTTTCGGATAATCAGTTATTATTACAGGTCTTTTAAAATATTTTTCAACAAGAAAACGCTCATGTTCAGAATTTAAATCCATACCCGGCGAGACAATTTTGTTAAATGTATTTTGAGAATTTATTAAAATATTTATAGCATCAATATATTTTATACGTATAAAATCTAATAATAAAAATCTTTCAAGACGTTTAATTATATCACTATCAATATAATTTTTAAGAAATTTAATATCTGTAGTGCAGTTTTTTAAAACACACTTACACACATATTTTAACATTTCTTCTGAAAATTTAGATATTTCATATAAATTTAAAAAAGATGACTCAACTTCTAACATCCAAAATTCTGCTAAATGACGAGTAGTATTTGAATTTTCAGCGCGAAAAGTCGGACCAAAAGTATATACTTTAGATAAAGAGCAAGCATATGTTTCTAAATTTAGTTGCCCCGAAACAGTTAAAAAAGATTTTTTTCCAAAAAAATCTTTTTTAAAATCAACGGAACCATTATTTTTCTTAGGAATATTTTCCATATTCAATGTTGAAACATTAAACATTTCTCCGGCACCTTCAGTATTAAGTCCGGTAATAATCGGTGTAGGAACCCAATAATATCCTTTTTTATGCAAAAACTTATGTAATAATTGAAATATGTAATTCCTTATTCTTACCACTACTCCTATTAAATTTGTTCTACTACGTAAATGCGCTACTTCTCGTAAATATTCCAAACTATGTTTTTTAGCTGAAATTGGATAAGTATCTGGATCTTCAACCCATCCCAAAATTTGAATTTTTTTTGCTTTTATTTCATATTTTTGTTGTTTACCTAAAGATAAAATAAGAATACCTTCAATTGATACAGAACATCCAATCGTTAAACGTAGTATTTCTTTATAATTGTATAAAGTATTATTAGCAATAACTTGTATAGAATGGAAACATGATCCATCATATACTGTAATAAAAGAAAATCCAGATTTTGAACTTCTACGACTTCGAACCCATCCATATATAGTAATTAAATTGTTTAACATAATATCATTTTGATATATTTTTGATATTGATACCACTGTATTCATAATTTTTCCCTTATACCTTATTTCCTAAAAAATAGCCATAAAAAATAAGTTTTATCAAAATGACTAATATTATTTAGAACCATTGAAAGGCAAGTTAAATGTTTGAAATAAAGATTCCATAAATTTTTTGTCTAAACAAAATTTTTTACCAGGACTATCAGATATTTTAGCTACTGGTTTTCCATTGCATTTAACTAATTTAATTACAATATTTAGTGGTTTTACATTTGGAATATCGCAAGTTAGTTGTGTGCCAATACCAAACATAACATTAATTTTACTTTGAAATTTTTTATATAAAGTTATAATTTTTTTAAAATTTAAATTGTCTGAAAATAATAATGTTTTAGTGGACGGATCAATTCCTAAACGTTTATAATGTTTTAAAGCTTTTTCAGCCCACTGTATTGGATCACCTGAATCATGTCTAATACCTTGGTATGATTTAGATAAAAACAAATCAAAATCACGCAAAAAAGAATCCATGGTAATACAATCTGTTAAAGCAATACTTAAATAATTATTATATTGACATAACCATATTTTTAACGCTAAAGATTGGCTGTATCTTAAATTAGAACTAATTTGCTGATGTGCTTGAAACCATTCATGTGCTTGAGTTCCTACTGGAGATAGTTTTAAAATACGAGAAATATGATAATTACTTGATCCAATTAAAAAGGGAAATGTTTCTTTTAATCTTTTGATGATAGAATATTGTACATCATATGAAAATCGGCGTCTTGTTCCAAAATCAATAATTTTTAAACGAGATAAATCTAAACCTTTAGTAGAATCAAAAAATTTTTTTAACTTTAAGTTTAAATAATTTATTGCGATTTTTGGGGTAATTTCAGGATTATGATTTTTATGAAAAATTTCACTAATTAAAGATAAAATAGGCACTTCCCATAAAATAACTTCTTTCCATAAACCAGTAATTCGAATATGTAACTGACCATTATAATTATTTACTTTTACTTGAGTGATATTATAACGAAAATTTTTTAACCAATGTAAATATTCTTTTTTAAAAAATGGAAAAGAATTCATATATAAATATTCTTCATGAGTTAAAGATAAAGATTCCATCATATTAATTTGATCTAATAAAATATTTGAATAATTTCCAAGCACATTAGGCCCTCTACAAATCAATTCCGCAACAACATGAACATTTTTATAACAAAAAAATACAGCTTGCTGCATATGCAATTTATATGCATCAGTATCTAATAACGTTTGTATAATTGGATAATTATATTTTTTCATAGTGTATCTAATTTTATAATACTTTTTTATATTAAAACAATTATTATATAATTTTATATGTCAAGTTATGTATAAAATATAACATA
Source organism: Buchnera aphidicola (Aphis aurantii) (assembly GCF_039388985.1). Classification (NCBI taxonomy): domain Bacteria; kingdom Pseudomonadati; phylum Pseudomonadota; class Gammaproteobacteria; order Enterobacterales; family Erwiniaceae; genus Buchnera; species Buchnera aphidicola. Next base: position 389,411 of record NZ_CP135021.1, read on the forward strand.
AATACAAAAGTTATCAATTTTTTACAAAATATCTGTTTATTATAACCTAAGAATACAAAATTTTTCATATGTATTAAAATTATAATAAAATAATTATATTTTTACTTAATTCTACAAAAGGAATTATAATGTTTTACTATTTAATCCGTAAACTTTTATTTTTAATGGATCCGGAAAAATCACATATATTTACATTAAAATGTCTTAATTCTAAACATATGCAAATATTTATAAATTTATTTTTAAAACCGATTCCATCAATACCAGTGAAATGTATGGGATTAGTATTTCCTAATAAAGTTGGTTTAGCTGCGGGGATGGATAAAAATGGAGAATATATAAATTTTTTTAATAAATTAGGATTTGGTTTTATTGAATTAGGAACAGTTACCCCTCTTCCTCAAGTTGGTAATCTAAAACCAAGAATATTTAGAATACCCTCAAAAGAAGCAATTATTAATAAAATGGGATTTAACAATCTTGGTATAGAAAATCTTATCTGTAATATTAAAAAATCAAAATTTAAAGGAATAATTGGAGTAAACATAGGGAAAAACACACAAACTCCTATTGAAAATTCAATAAATGATTATTTAATATGTATTGAAAAAATATATTGTTATACTGATTATATTGCTATTAATATTTCTTCTCCAAATACAAAAAATTTAAGAAATCTTCAATATGGCATATTATTTAATAATTTATTAGAAAATATTAAAACAAAACAAAAAGAAATGCATCAAAAATATTCTAAATATGTACCAATAGCGATTAAAATTTCACCTGATTTATCCAAAAATGAAATAATTGATATTTCAAATCAGTTAATTAAATTTAAAATAGATGCAGTTATTGCAACTAATACTACTTTAGATCACTCAAAAATATATAAAATGCAAGAAAATCGAATAACAGGAGGACTAAGTGGTTTTCCTTTGCAAAGCAAAAGTAATACTGTAATTTCAATTCTATATAAGCAACTAAAAAAAAAAGTACCTATAATTGGTGTAGGAGGGATTAACTCATTAAATGCAGCAAAAGAAAAAATTCAATTAGGTGCTGAATTAATACAAATATATTCTGGATTGGTATATCATGGTCCAAAATTTATTAGACATCTCATTAAAAAATTATAAAATATTTTACATTAATTAGAATTTTAATTTACAAAAAAACTCATAAATTATTTTAAAAATTTTAAAATATAAAGATCTATCAAATAAGATGAACTATTTATATGCTAGTACACATTTAGGATGTGAAAAATTATTAGAAAATGAACTTATTTTTTTAGGAGCAAAAAATATACATATCACTAAAGGAGGTGTTTATTATGAAGCTGAAAATTTATTATTGTACAAAAGCTTAATGTGGAGTAGAGTTGCTTCAAGAATTTTTATATGCATAAAAAAATTTATCATCCAAAGCACAAGCGATTTATATATTAATACTTATAAAATTAATTGGAATAAAATTTTATTCTTAGATAAAACTTTTTTCATCAAATTTAAAGGTAATAATAATATCATTCGAAATAGTTCATTCGGAGCTTTAACTATAAAAGACGCTATTGTTAATCAATTTTATGAAAAATATTCAAAACGACCAAACATCAATCTTGCCAAACCTGATATTCGTATTCAAGCAATATTAATTAATAATACAATAAATCTTATGCTGGATTTAAGCGGCTCTTCTTTAAATGAAAGAGGATATATAAAATCCAATAATAATATTTCACCACTTAAAGAAAACTTAAGTGCAGCAATTGTATTAAGTTCTTCATGGAAAAAAAATATTCCTTTAATAGATCCATTCTGTGGATCAGGAACGTTGTTAATTGAAGCTGCAATGATATATTCTGATAGAGCCCCTGGATTAAAAAGAAAACAATGGGGTTTTCAATCATGGAAAGGATATAATAAATGTTTATGGAATCTCGTTTTAAATGAGGCAAATAAAAAGTTTGATATTAGTATTCAAGAATGTAAAAAAAATTTATTTATAGGATGTGATTATCGTAATAAAATTATAGAAGAAGCTAAAGAAAACGCGTTTAATGCAAATGTATTAGATATTATTCAATTTAAAATATCTGATTTAAACAACCTTAAAAATCTATGTAAATTGCATAAAGTAGGAACGTTATTAAGCAATTTATCATGTGAAGAGCGATGTAATACTGAAAGTACATTAGTCGGTGTATATATTCAAATGGGTTATATATTTAAACAATATTTTAAAAATTGGAAAATATCGATATTTACTTCATCAGAATTTTTATCAAAATTTTTACAAATAAACGAATATAAAAAACTATTTTTCCAAAATGGATCATTAAATTGCTTTTTGAAAAAGTATGAAATATCTTCAGAAGAATGCAAAAATAATGATGAAGAATATCAAAATAGATTAAAAAAAAACATTCAAAAATTAAAAAAATGGAATGATTTTCATAAAATTGAATGTTTTCGCGTATATGATAGAGATATACCGAATTATAATATTGTCGTAGATGTTTACAAAAAATGGTTAGTGATTCAAGAATATCAAGCACCAAAAACAATTAATGCATATCATTCTTATGAAAGATTATGTAATGCGATTTATTCTACTAAAAGAATATTATCTATTCCAATTAATAATATAGTTTTTAAAATTAGAAAGAAACAAAAATATCAATTTCAATATCAAAAACTTTTTAATAGTAATAAATTTTTTATGATTAAAGAATATAATGTGAAACTATTAATAAATTTAATTGATTATTTAGATACAGGACTATTTTTAGAACATCGACTTGTAAGAAATTTAATAAAAACTATGTCTTATAATAAAGATTTTTTAAATTTATTTTCATACACTGGAAGCGCTAGTGTTTATGCTGGATTAGGAGGGGCTAAAACTACAACTACTATAGATATATCTAACACATATATACAATGGTCAATAAAAAATATGGCGATTAATAATTTGAAAGGAAAACAGCATTATTTTATTCAATCAAATTGTTTAGAGTGGATCCGCTCAAATTATCAAACATTTGATTTAATATTTCTTAATCCACCAACTTTTTCTAACTCAAAAAAAATGAAAAAAGTTTTTGAATTAAAAAAGGATTATCTTAATTTACTAAGTAGTTTAAAAAAAAATTTAAGAAGAAATGGTTATATTATTTTTTCAAGCTCTACAAATAATTTTAAAATTAATTTTAACGAAATTAAAAAAATTCAATTATATGTTAAAGATATTACTAATTTAGTACAATCAAAAGATTTTTTAAATAAAAAATATTATTCTTGGTTAATACAACATATATAAGTACATATGAAATGAGAAAAATATGAATTTAATTAGCATACAAGACGCTTATTTATCATTTAGTAATTTAGACATATTAAAAAACGCTTCTTTTTATCTTAATGAAAACGAACGCGTTTGCTTAATTGGGAAAAATGGAGCTGGAAAATCAACTTTGTTAAAAGTAATTAATAAAAAACAAGATCTAGATAAAGGATCTGTAGTTTATAGAAAAAATATTAAAATATCATATTTATCGCAAGAAAATTTAAATCATACAAATATTTCTATTTTTGAATTTATTAAAAAAAAATTTAAAGAAATTAATACTCATGAAACTATACAAATAAAAAAAATTATTACAATGTTACAACTAAAAGAAAATACTTTACTTTCAGAAGTATCTGGTGGATTTCTAAGAAAAATTGCATTAGGCGCTGCTTTAATAGATACACCTGACGTGTTGCTACTTGATGAACCTACTAATCATTTAGATATTAATACTATTCAATGGTTAGAAAATTTTTTAAAAAATTTTTCTGGTAGTATTATTTTTATATCACATGATAGGTCATTTATTGACAACATATGCACAAGAATTATTGATCTTGATCGTGGAAAACTAATATCTTTTTCAGGGAGTTATAAAAAATTTATTCAATTTAAAAATCAAAATAATTATATTGAAAAAGTTAAACAAAGATTATTTGATGAAAAATTAGAAAAAGAAGAAATTTGGATTAAAAAAGGAATAAAAGCACGTGCCACCAGAAATGAAGGACGAGTAAAAAATTTAATAACATTAAGAAAAGAAAAAGAAGATTATAGAAAAGTAGAAAAATTTAATAATATTAAAATTAATGAAATTAAAGATTATTCTGGCAAAATAGTTTTTAAATTAACAAATATAAATTTTAGTATAAACAATAAAAATATTATTCAAAACTTTTCAGAAATAATACAATATGGTGATAAAATAGGATTAATTGGTAACAATGGTTCTGGAAAAAGCACTATGATTAAAATACTTACAGGAGAAAATAAAATTCAAAAAGGAAATTTTTATGCATCAAAAAAATTAAAAATAGCATATTTCGACCAAAATAGATCGATATTAAACTCTCAAAAATCTATTGTAGATAATGTAAATGAAGGATATGATAAAATATTGATTAATGGTCAAGAAAAACATGTAATAGGGTATTTAAAAAAATTTTTATTTAAACCCCATGAAATAAAACGATTAGTCAAAACTTTATCTGGTGGAGAATGCAACAGACTTCTTTTAGCTAAACTATTTTTAAAAAAAAATAATGTATTAATTTTTGATGAACCAACAAATGATTTAGATTTAGATACATTAAAAATCTTAGAAGAAATTATTATTCAATATTCTGGAACCGTGATTATAGTAAGTCATGATAGATATTTTCTTAAAAATACAGTGAATAAATATTGGATATTTAAAGAAAATGGATTAATTACCAAACACTTAGGAGAATATAATGCATCAACTGTAAAAAAAGTTAACAAAAATAAAAAGAAAAATAATATACGAATATTCAATAATAAAACAGACTTATTAAATAAAAATCAACTTCAAAAAGAAATAAAAAAAACATTAAATCAAATTGAAAATATAGAAAAAAATATTAAAATGCTACAGAATCAAATAAATCAACCTAACTTTTTTAAACAAAATATTATTCATAAATTACCGATAATTAATGAATTAAACGAAGCAGAAAAGAAACTAGAAAAACAAATAATATATTGGGAAAATTTAGAAAGCAACACAAATAAAAAATAAAAAATTTTATATATTTTTCATACAATCTATAGAACAACAATTTTTAAAATTAATTGAACAATTATTACATTGAATAAATAATAAATGACATAAACTAAAACAACAATTTACATAATTATCTGAAGGTTGATTACATTGTTTACAAAATGATATAATATCTTTTGATATTTTTTCACTTATTCGATTATCAAAGACAAACATGCTTCCTTTAAATAAAATAGGTAATTTGTTTTTTTTTGCCTGATTCACATATCCAATTATTCCACCTTTAATATGATAAACATTTTTAAATTTATTAAATATCATCCAAGATGTTGCTTTTTCACATCGAATTCCACCTGTGCAATACATTACTATATTTTCATATTTATTGTTATCATGCATAATTTTTATTAAATTTCTTAATTGCTCTCGAAATGTTTTGCTTTTAATTTCCAATGCATTCGGAAAGTGACCTATTTTATATTCATAAGAATTTCTCATATCAATAAATATTGTTTTTTTATCATTCAACATAAGATTCACTGTTTTTGCATCAATATAGATTCCAACATTCTCAAATTTAAATAAAGAATCTGTAATACCATCATTTATAATATATTTTTTAATTTTTACAGAAAGAAGCCAAAATGCACTTGTGTTGTTAACATTAAATGTTTTATTAATGTATAAATTATTTAATAATGGATGCAATTGATATAAAAATTTTTTAAATATTAAATACATATTAGTTGGAATACTAATTTGAGCATTCATTCCTTCATGCGATATATATACTCTACCTAGTATATTATATTGAGAAAAACTTTTATAAATTTTATCTCTAAATTCTTTAAGATTTTGAATACAAAAATATTTATAAAATGAAAGAATTAAACGAGGTTGGTTTGTTAATAATATATTTTTTTTTAGTTCTTTTTTTGAAAAACAATTATATAACATTGACATAATAAACCTATACTATTTTAAGGGAAAAAAATATTTAAATAACAAATAAATCATTATTAATACTCATCAAGTGAATGATTAAAAATTTTGATTTGATCGAATAATTTTAAATAAATTGAATTTAAATTTTTTAGTTTTTCTTTTTCTTTTTGTACAATATGTTGGGGAGCATAACGCAAAAAATTTTTATTTAAAATTTTTTCTTTTACAAATAAAATTTGCAACTTTATATGTTTTATTTCTTTATTTAATCTTTTTAATTCAGTTCGTTTATCTATCACTTTAGTTAAAGGAATAAATACTTCTACTTTATCAATTATTTTTTTTATCGATAATAAAGGTTCTTTATATTCTTTAGAAACAATTTGAATCTTATCTAAATACAGCATGTTTTTAAAAAACAAAAAATTTTCTTGAATAATTTTTTTCTGATCTAAAGAAACATTTTTTAAAAATAACGATAAACATTTTTTAGAATTAATATTCATTTCAGATCTAATATTTCTTATAAAAATAATAATTTTTTTTATCCAACTCATATAAAATAAAACTGCTTCATCATATAACGAATCATTATATTCCGGAAAAGACTGAAGCATAATTGTTTTTTCTTTAATATTTTTAATTTTTTTTACTCGTTGCCAAATAGTTTCAGTAATAAAAGGAATAATTGGATGTAATAATTTTAAAAGATTTTCTAAAATATAGATTAAAACATTTTTTGTAAAATATGAATCTTGAAATGAACCAAATTTAATAATTAATTTAACAAATTCCAAATACCAATCACAAAAAGTATTCCATGTAAAATCATATAAAATATTTGCTGAAATATCAAATCTATAACTATCTAAAGCATCTCTGTATAATTTTACTGTATTATTAAACTCTATTAAAATCCATTTATTAATAAATAACATATTGCTATTTATTGAGAAATCAAAAAAATGATGATTTTTTGTATTCATTAAAACAAATCGACTAGCATTCCAAAGTTTATTACAAAAATTTCTATATCCTTTTAATCTCCCCATGTCCCATTTAATATCACGTGTATTAGAAGCTAAAGCGCAAAATGTAAAACGTAGTGCATCTGTACCTGTTGGACTAATACCGTTAGGGAATTGTTTTATAGTACGTTCTTTTATTTCTTTTAATAATTTTGGTTGTAATAAATTATTTGTTCTTTTTTTAATTAGTTCAGCCAATGAAATACCATCTATCATATCTAAAGGATCAATTACATTACCTTTGGATTTTGACATTTTTTGACCTTCTTCATCACGTATTAAACCTGTAATATAAACATTTTTAAAAGGCACTTGAGATACGCCAGATTTGTCTTTAACGAGAGACATAGTTAACATTATCATTCTAGCAATCCAAAAAAAAATGATATCAAAACCACTCACTAAAACATTAGTAGAATGAAAAACTTTTAAAAATGCTGTTTTTTTAGGCCATCCTAATGTAGAAAAAGTCCATAAACCAGAAGAAAACCAAGTATCTAAAACATCTTGCTCTTGAGTCAATATGACATCATTTGGTATATTGTATTCTTTTCGTATTCTTTCTTCATCATATCCAACATATATATTTTTTTGATTATCATACCAAACTGGAATACGATGTCCCCACCATAATTGACGTGATATACACCAATCTTCAATATTATTCATCCAAGATAAATACATAGTTTCATATTGGGAAGGAATAAAATTAATTCTTTTATCTTTAACTGCAGAAATTGCTAAATTAGCTAATTTTGAGGTTTTTAAATACCATTGATTAGTTAACATAGGTTGAATTATAACACCACTTCGATCACTATGAGGCGTAATTACCTCACATTCTTCAACTTTGTCCAAAAGTCCTATTTTTTTTATTTCATTCACAATTTTAATTCTTGCAGAAAGAATATCTAAATTTTGAAATTTAGTTGGCACTAATGAATTATAAATATTTGATTTATTTCCTTCATAATCATAAACATCAAAATTAATTTTAATTTTTCCACTAAAAGTAAAAATATTTATCATTGGCAATCGATGGGTTAAACCTACTTTATAATCATTAAAATCATGTGCTGGTGTAATTTTTACACAACCTGTTCCTTTTTCTATATCGGCATATTTATCTCCAATAATAGGTATAATTCTATCAACCAAGGGACATATGGCAAATTGACCAATAAGCTTATTGTAATTTTTATCTTTTGGATTAACAGCGATCGCTGTATCTCCTAATAAAGTTTCAGGTCGAGTAGTAGAAACTATTAAATATTTAACTTGATTATTATTTTTTTCGTGATCACAAATAATAGGATATCTTATAAACCATTTTTTACTTTTTATTGGTCGATGTTCTACCTCTAAGTCTGAAATAACTGTTTCTAGTTCTGAATCCCAATGTACTAATCTTTTTTTTTGATATATTAAATTATTCTTATAAAAAATAATAAAAGCTTCTTTAACAGATTTACAGATATCAGGATCTAAAGTAAATTTTTCACGATCCCAATCAACAGAATTACCTAAACGTCTTATTTGATTGGTAACAATTAAATTATATTTATTTTTCCAAGACCATATTTTTTGAATAAATTCATCTCTTTTATAATCTTTTTTAGTTTTGTGCTCTTCGAGATATATTTGCCGTTCAACTAGAATTTGTGTTGCAATTCCAGCATGATCTGTTCCGACTTGCCACAGTGTATTTTCTCCTTGCATTCTGTGGTAACGAATTAATATATCCATAATAGTTTGTTGAAATGCATGCCCCATATGCAAGTTTCCAGTAATATTAGGAGGTGGCATCATAATACAAAACGATGGTTTAGTTACATCGTTATTAGGTTTAAAATATCCATTTTTTTCCCAAAAATTATATAAAGGCTCTTCAATATCTCTAGGGTTATAAGTTTTTTCCATTTTATTTAATCACTTTTTATGTAAAAGTAATATTTCTCGTTAAATGATTTTTATATTATTTAATATTTATTATAATTTGATATATTTAATAAAAATTGAGATAAAAGCTCTACGGGACGACCTGTAGATCCTTTGTTTATACCAGATTCCCAAGCAGTTCCAGCAATATCTAAATGAGCCCAATGGTATTTTTTTGTAAATTGTGATAAAAAACAAGCGGCTGTTATTGCGCCAGCGCCTCCACTACCAATATTTGAAAAATCAGCAACATTAGAATTAATATTTTTTTCGTATTCTTGAAATAAAGGTAATCTCCATACTTTATCATTTGTTTCTTTAGAAGCTTTTTCTAAATTATCAACTAAATCTTTATTGTTTGAAAATAACCCAGTTACATAATGTCCTAATGCTGCAACGCATGCACCAGTTAAAGTGGCAATATCAATCACTATATCGGGCGAAAAACGTTCAATATACTTGAAAACATCACATAAAACTAAACGTCCTTCAGCATCTGTATCCAAAACTTCTACTGTTTTACCAGACATAGTAGTTAAAATATCCCCTGGTCTAAAAGCAGAACTTCCTGGCATATTTTCACATCCAGCTAAAACACCAATAATATTTAAAGGTAAATTTAATTCGGCAGCCATAATTAAAGTTCCATATACAGCCGCAGCACCACACATATCATATTTCATTTCATGCATTTTTTTTGATGGCTTAAGAGAAATCCCTCCAGAATCAAATGTTAATCCCTTTCCCACTAACACAATAGTTTTCTTATCAACAATATTTTTTCTAGAATATCGAATTACAGACATATATGGTTTGTTTTTAGATGAAGAACCTACTGCTAAATAGGCATGCATTCCTAAATTTCTCATTTCATTTATATCAACAATATTCACACTAATATTATTTTTATAACTATTAGATAGTTCTTTCGCTTGTAAAGACAAGTACAATGGATTGCAAATATTAGGAGGTAAATTACCAATTTTTTTTGAAGCAGTTAAACCTAAATCAATAGCTAAAGAGTGTTTTAGAGCAATTTGAGCTGATGAAAAAAAATTTTTATCTGTTATATTAAACGTAATAGAATGTAAATATACCTTTTTTTTTAAAAACGTATTTATTGTAAAAATTTCTTTTTTAATACAACTGATTATTTTTCGAATAAACCAATATGTACTATTATTACAAGAATTTAATTCAGTGAAAGAAAAAATAATATTTTTAATAGATCGCTTATTTAGTGTTTTAATACTGTTTCGTAGAATTGCACTAATAGAATTTGAATTAAAACTACTTTTTTTCCCGCATCCTATTAATAATATTCTTTTGGATATAATGTTTGGAACATCATATAATAATAAAGTTTTTCCTATTTCTCCACTAATATCTCCTTGAGTAATTAATTTACTAATATAACCATTACTATAATTATCTAAATTTTTAGAAGAAACTGTTAATTGATCACATTCAAAAATACCAGAAATTATACAATCTGTTTTTTCTTTCGGTAAATCAATACTTTTAATAAAAAATTTCATAATATATCTCAATAATTTTATTTTTTTTTGAAAGTGTATAATATAAATAATTTTATAAAAATAAAATAAAAATCTTAAAAATAATCAAATATTATATACTATTTGCTATTAATGTCTTAAATTGTAATCATATTCATGATATCTTTTTTATTTATATTAATATAATTTATATTAATATCATATTTATATATAAATTTTTATCTAATTTGAAAGAGAATTTAAGTTATGAAGCATCTTTATAAACGTCATTTTTTAAGATTACTAGACTTTTCTAATACAGAATTAGAAAATATTATTATATTATCTGAAAAATTAAAAAAAATAAAAAAAAATAATCAAGAAATTCAATTGTTGAAAAAAAAAAATATTGCTTTAATTTTTGAAAAAGAATCAACTCGTACAAGATGTTCTTTTGAAGTAGCTGCTTTTGATCAAGGTGCACATGTTACTTACCTTGGACCAGGTAGTACTCATTTTGGAACAAAAGAATCAATTGAAGATACAGCCAAAGTGCTTTCTAGATTATATGATGGAATTGAATATAGAGGTCATGATCATAGTGTTATAGAAACCTTATCAAAACACTCTAATGTACCTGTATGGAATGGATTGACAGACAAATTTCATCCCACTCAAATAATTGCGGATTTATTGACAATGAAAGAAGTTTTCAAAAAAAAACAATTTTTTGAAATAAAATGTGCATATATAGGAGACTCTCATAATAATATAGCAAATACTTTATTAGAAGCTGCATCTATTTTAGGAATAGATTTACGTTTAATTTCTCCTAAACCATATTGGCCAGAAAAAAACATTTTAAATGAATGTCAAAATAAAGCAAAAAACACGAGCAAAATAACATGCACTGAGAATATTAAAGAAGGTGTAAAAGATGTAGATTTTATTTACACAGATGTTTGGGTTTCTATGGGAGAACCAGAAACAACGTGGAAAGAAAAAATAGTATTATTAAAAAATTATCAAGTGAACCAAAATATGATAAATATGACCAATAATCCAAATGTAAAAGTATTACATTGTTTACCTGCTTTACACGATAAAAAAAACACTCTAGCAAAATCAATATTAAAAGAATATAATTTACAAGATGGAATAGAAATCACAGATAATATTTTTCAAAAAAATGAACAAATTATTTTTGAGCAAGCAGAAAATAGATTGCATACTATAAAAGCTATTCTTATATCTAGTCTTATTAAAAAAATTAATTTAAAATAAAATATGATTTATACAAAATTCTTTGTTAACTGTTTCTCATCTTATTTATAAAAATCATGCCAACTACTTTTTTATCTATAATCAAGGAATTTAGAAGTTGAGAAACTCTTTATATAAAAAAAATATAATTTCAATTAATGATCTTAAACGTGACGAATTAGAATTAGTTTTAAAAAAATCTGCTATTCTGAAAAAAAAACCAGAACCTGGCTTATTAAAAAATAAAATTATTGCTAGCTGTTTTTTTGAAGCATCTACTCGTACACGTTTATCGTTTGAAACTGCCATTTATCGGCTAGGTGCTTCAATAATAGGTTTTTCTGATGGAAACAATATATCTTTATCACAGAAAGGAGAGTCATTAGAAGATACTATTTCAGTAATTAGTTCATATGTAGACGCTATTATTATTCGACATCCACAAGAAGGTTCTGCTCGTTTAGCTGCAGAATTTTCTAATAGTATACCAATATTTAATGCTGGAGATGGATCAAATCAACATCCCACTCAAACATTATTAGACTTATTTACCATTAAGGAAACACAAAATCGACTTAATGAATTAAATATTGCAATGGTAGGTGATTTAAAATATGGAAGAACAGTACATTCTTTAACGCAAGCATTAGCAAAATATAAAAAAAACAAGTTTTTTTTTATTTCACCTGATGCATTAACTATGCCAAGTTATATTAATGATATGCTTTTAGAAAATCAAATTAGCTGTACAAGATGTCAAAATATAGAAGAAATTATTTCTGAAATTGATATTCTTTACATGACACGTGTTCAAAAAGAAAGACTTGAATCTACTGAATATGCAAATTCGAAATCAAAATTTATATTACATACCAAAACCTTAAAAAATGCTCGTAATAATTTAAAAATATTACATCCTCTTCCTCGCATAGATGAAATTGATTATGATGTTGATAAAACACCTTATGCTTGGTATTTTAAGCAAGCTGCAAATGGTATTTATGCACGTCAAGCAATACTATCATTAGTGTTAATAGAAAATCATTTTTAAATAAGAAAAAATATGCAAATAAATAAGCTTCAAGTAGAAGCTATAAAATGTGGAAGCGTGATTGATCATATTCCTTCTCAAATAGGTTTTAAGCTTTTATCTTTATTTAGATTTACAGAAACAGAAAATCGAATTACTATCGGATTAAACTTGCCTTCTCAAAAATTAGGTAAGAAAGACATTATTAAAATTGAAAATACTTTTTTAAGTGCAGATCAAATTAATCAATTGGCTATATATTCACCTTGTGCTACAGTAAACTATATTGATCAATATAATTTAGTAGGTAAAATATTTCCAAAGTTACCGAAAAAAATAGATCGTATTTTAGTATGTCCAAATAGTAATTGTGTTAGTCATAACAATAGCATTAATTCTAGTTTTATTTTTATAAAAAAATTAAATAGCATGAATTTAAAATGCCAATATTGTGAAAAAGAATTTTCTAAAAACATAGTTTTATCATAGTCAACGTAATAATAAAATTTTATTCAAATCATGGTGCACTTATGAAGATTATTAATACAAAAAATGCTCCTTATCCCATTGGACCATATTCACAAGCTATACAATTCGATAATTTTTTAATTACATCTGGACAAATACCAATTGACATAAAATCTGGAATGATACCAGATAATATTGATAAGCAAACATTTATAGCATTAAAAAATATTAAATGTATTCTTCAAGAATCAAAATATGAAATAAAAGATATCATAAAAATAACAATTTTTACAATTAACTTAAAAAACATTCAAATTATTAATGAGATATATAAGAATTTTTTTTTAGAAAATAAATCCTCTTTTCCTGCAAGATCTTGTGTAGAAGTACAAGCATTACCAAAAAATGTTAAAATTGAAATAGAAGCGATTGCATATAAAAAAAATAAAAATTAAAATTATTTCAATAATTTATAAAAATTCAATATGCCGCGAAGCGGCATAAAAAATTAAACATTTTTACGACGTGGAAAAGATGATTTTATTTCATTTTTAATCGAATGAGATTTATTCAAACGATTTTCAGAAAATCGCCGATTATTATACAATCTATTCTGATAATGTTTAAAATCTTTTAATAATTTTATATTTGTCGATTTATTTAAAATTCTAGTTTTTGTAAGATGTTGTAATAATTCTTTAGATAATCCTTTAGGTAATTCAATAGTAGAATATGAAGAAAATAACTTTATATTTCCAATATTTCGACTATTTATATTTCCTTCATTAGCAATAGCACCGACTATATGACGAACTTCAATCCCATCATTACGACCAATTTCAATACGATATACATCTATATCTTTGATATCTTTTCGATCACGACGATATCGATAATTTCTATTGTCTTCACGTCTACGATCATCTTTAAAAAAATTTTCTCGAATAGGTCGTTTTAATAAATCTTTTTTAACAATTAAAGGACGACCGCCTTGAGCCATCTTCAACAAAGCTGCTGCAAGAGTTTTAATATCCAAATCATCAGAAGAATATAACTTATCTAATAACTCTATATATTCGTTCAAATCTTTACTTTCAAGTTGTTGTTGCACTTTTTTTGCAAAATGTTGAATCCTTTTTTCACATAGTAATTCAATTTTTGGTAACTGTACTTCTGGAATAGATTGATTCATTGTACGCTCAATATTTCGTAACAATCGACGTTCACGATTTTCAACGAATAATAATGCTCGACCTGCTCGACCTGCTCGACCTGTACGTCCTATACGATGAACATAAGATTCAGAGTCCATTGGAATATCATAATTGATAACAAAACTAATTCGGTCAACGTCTAAACCACGAGCAGCAACATCTGTAGCAATTAAAATATCTAATCTTCCGTTTTTTAAGCGATCTAATGTTTGTTCTCGTAACGATTGATTCATATCTCCATTTAAAGCTGCGCTATTATATCCGTGCCGTTCTAATGCTTCAGATACTTCTAAAGTAGCATTTTTTGTTTTAACAAAAATAATTGTAGCAGAAAATTCTTCTACCTCTAAAAAACGAATTAACGCATCTGTTTTTCTACCATACACCATCCAGTAGCTTTGTTTAATATCTGGTCGTGTAGTTACATTAGATATAATCTTTATTTCTTTAGGATTTTTCATAAATCTTTTAGAAATACGTCTTATTACATCTGGCATAGTTGCTGAAAATAAAGCAGTTTGATGTTCTTTAGGAATTTTAGACATAATTGTTTCTACATCTTCTATAAAACCCATTCTTAACATTTCATCTGCTTCATCTAAAACTAAAGAGTGTAAATTTGAAAGATTTAAAGTTCCTCTTTTCAAATGATCTAATAAACGCCCTGGAGTCCCTACAACAATTTGAGGCCCTTGTTTTAATGCACGTAATTGTAATTCGTATCTTTGTCCTCCATATAAAGGTAATACGTGTACTCCGATTATATATTTGGAAAAAACGGAAAAAGCTTCAGCTACTTGCACAGCCAATTCTCTTGTTGGCGCTAATACTAAAATTTGAGGTGCTTTTAAAGCAATTTTTAAATTATGTAGTAATGGTAATGAAAAAGCAGCTGTTTTTCCGCTTCCTGTTTGCGCCATTCCTAGTACATCTTTTCCATTCAAAAGTAATGGAATACATGCTTCTTGAATAGGAGATGGTTTAACATATCCCATTTCATTTAAAGATTTAATGATAAACGAATTTAAACCAAGAAAAGAAAAAGTTTTTTCAGTATGAGTCATGCAATAGATATGCCTTTTAAGTTACAATGGCCAGTCTACATAGCTCATTATGAAAATATATATATTATTTATTCTCATTGAAAAGTGTGAACCGGCTCCAATTAATAATTTAATAAATATGATATAAAATAAATAATATTTATTACTAATAATTTATTCAAAATATTAGCAATTAATTAAAAATTTTTAAAAAATTTAATATCTATTTATTAAACAAGAAAAAAATCAAATAAAACCAATAATAACATTGTCATTTATATATTTAATATTATATTATTTTTTATGAAAATATAAACATTTGTATTATTAAAAAATAAAATTTTATTTAAAAAATAATTTATTTGTAAACAATTATATCAGATAAAAATATTATTTATAGATTTATTAGATACAATAGAATCTTTTACCTCTTTAATACTAAGTCTTAAACGTCCTTGTCTATCAATCTCTAAAACTTTTACAGGTATAATTTGATCTAGTTTCAAATGATCAGATACTTTTTCTACTCTTTTATCAGAAATTTGAGAAATATGTACTAATCCTTCTTTTCCAAATCCTATGGCAATAAAAGCGCCAAAATCAACAATTCTTGTCACTTTTCCTGAGTAAATACGTCCAACTTCAATTTCTGCCGTAATTTCTTCAATCCTACGAATTGCATTTTTCGCTTTTTCTCCAATAGCAGCAGATATTTTAACTGTTCCGTCATCTTCAATTTCAATTATAGTTCCTGTTTCTTCTGTCAACATCCTTATTACAGAACCTCCTTTTCCTATTACATCTTTAATTTTTTCTGGATTAATTTTAATTGTATGAATTCTAGGTGCAAATTCAGAAATTTCTTTTCTAGGTACACTTAATGCTTGATGCATAACATTTAAAATATGTAATCTAGCAGCTTTCGCTTTTTTTAAAGCAATATGCATAATTTCATTCGTTATACCTTCTATTTTGATATCCATTTGCAATGCTGTTATACCTTTTTTAGTACCAGAAACTTTAAAGTCCATATCGCCTAAATGATCTTCATCGCCTAAAATATCTGAAAGTAAAACATAATTATCACCCTCCTTAACTAAACCCATAGATATTCCAGCTACAGCAGATTTTATTGGAACTCCAGCATCCATTAAAGCTAACGATGCACCACAAACGGAAGCCATAGAAGAAGAACCATTTGATTCAGTTATCTCAGAAACTATTCGAATAGTATATGGAAATTGATCAATTTGAGGCATAACTGCTAAAAGGCTTCTTTTAGCTAATCGACCATGCCCAATTTCTCTTCTTTTAGGAGATCCAACTATACCAATTTCTCCTACAGAGTAAGGTGGAAAATTATAATGAAATAAAAAATTATCTGTTTTATCACCTAATAATTCATCTAAATTTTGCGCATCTCGAGATGTCCCTAAAGTAACAGAAACTAAAGATTGTGTTTCACCACGAGTAAATAAAGCAGATCCGTGAGTACGAGGTAAAACACCTGTTCTAATATCTAATGCACGAATCATATCTTTTTCTCTACCGTCAATACGATTTTCGTTATTTAATATACGTTTTCGAACAATATTTTTTTCAATTTTTTGAAAAATTTCATCAATTTCGCTTATATCAATATTTGAATTTTCATTTAAAAACAGTTTGATAATATAATCTTTAATGCAATTTAACTTTTCATATCTTTCTTGCTTATTAAATATTAGATAAGCATTACTAATATCTTTTCCAATTAATTTTACAAGTTTAGATTCTAATGTAGTATTTATTTCAGGATAAGATATAATCCAAGGCAACTTACTAGCCTCATTTGATAAAGAACGAATATTATTAATAACTACTTGTTGTTGTTGATGACCAAAAATGATCGCTCCAAGAACTTGTTCTTCACTTAATATTTTTGATTCTGCTTCTACCATTAAAACAGCATTCTGAGTTCCTGATATAACTAAATCTAAAAAACTAGATTTCATATCTTCAGTAGTAGGATTTAAAATATATTGATCGTTAATTAATCCAACTCTAGCAGCTCCTATTGGACCATAGAATGGAATTCCAGATAAACTTAAAGCAGCTGAAGCGCCAATAATAGAAATTATATCAGGATTAATCTGCGGATTAACTGATACTACTGTAGCAATAATTTGAATTTCATTGAAAAACCCTTTTGGAAATAAAGGACGAATCGGTCTATCAATTAATCGCGCAGTTAATATTTCATTTTCACTTGGACGACCTTCTCTTCTAAAAAAACCTCCAGGTATTCGACCGGCAGCATATGTTCTTTCTTGATAATTCACCGTAAGAGGAAAAAATTTCTGTCCAGAATGGATTGTTTTATTTCCAACAACTGTAACAAAAACAGCGGTGTCATCCATACTAGCCATTACAGCAGCTGTTGCCTGTCGAGCCATTATACCTGTTTCTAATGTAATTGTATGTTGGCCATATTGAAATTTTCGTACAATGGGATTCAGCAAAATAATATCCTTAATATA
Organism: Buchnera aphidicola (Aphis aurantii); assembly: GCF_039388985.1. Taxonomy (NCBI): domain Bacteria; kingdom Pseudomonadati; phylum Pseudomonadota; class Gammaproteobacteria; order Enterobacterales; family Erwiniaceae; genus Buchnera; species Buchnera aphidicola. The sequence goes on from NZ_CP135021.1 coordinate 407,453, forward strand.
AAATTAATTTTTTTAATAATTATAAATTAAATAATTTGAAAATAAAAATATCAATATATTTTATAAAATTATCGATTAATTATAGATTAAATATTTATTTTTAATCGAAATAAGTTTATTTGATTAATAAAAACATTTGAATAGAACTGTAAAAAAAGGGCTAATCAAGCCCTTTATAAAAAAGTTATATCTAAAAATTGATTCACAATATTTTTATAATCTTAATAATATAAAAATTTTTATCTTCTTAAATTCAAATTTTCAATTAATATAGTGTAGCGAGATATATTTTTTTTCTTTAAATAATTTAATAATTTACGACGCTTAGAAACCATATTTAACAAGCCTCGGCGACTTGAATGATCTTTTTTGTGTTGAGAAAAATGTAACTGTAGATGATTAATTTGATGTGTTAATAATGCAACTTGTACTTCAGTGTTTCCACTATCTTGATCATTTTTTCCGTATTTTATAATTTTTTCTTTCGTATTTATTATGTTAAGAGACATTTAATACCTCATATATTTTAAATTATATTCAACTAATATTTAGTCAAATTATTTAAAAAATAATATCATGTCATTCTTAAATTTAATAGAAAATAACTTAATTACTACATAGAAATTAATCGATGAGGACTTAATATTTCTTCAGTATTAATTTTTCCTAATCCAAGAAATATTTTTTTTTCTTTTTCAAAAACACGAACTAAAGTGTTTTGAATATCAGACTTAAAACTAATTTTTTGTCCTAATTGAAAATGTAAAGACTGTTTATTCGAAAGATATATTTTCTTGAAAAAACAAACAGTAGCATCAACAGGCATTAACAAATGATTTAATTTTTTAATATTTTTTTTATTTGCAAGATCTTGTAAATAAGGTATCGTAACTAATTTGGAATAAGGAAGTGATCCTATTTGAATTCTTCGCAATGAAATAACATGTGCACCACAACGTAATTTTTCTCCTAAATCATCAATCAACGATCTAATATATGTTCCTTTTGAACAAAATACATTCAATGCAATTAAATTATTTTTTTTTTCAATTAAATTGAGTTCATATATTTTAATTCGTCTGATATCCCGAGGAACACTTAATCCTTTTCTAGCATATTTATATAACGGAATACCATTATACTTAATTGCTGAATACATTGAAGGTAATTGATTAATAGAACCAGTCATTTCTTTTAAAGCACATTCTAATTCAATGCTTGTAAATGAAATTACTCTTTTTTTTAAAATAATTCCATCAGAATCAAAAGTAGACGTTTTTTCACCTAACTTAGCAATAACATTATATTTTTTATCAGAATTATTTAAATAAGAAGAAAATTTTGTACTTTCTCCAAAACAAATTGGCAACATACCAGATGCCAAAGGGTCTAAAGTGCCAATATATCCTGTTTTTTTTGCATTAAAAATACTTTTTACTTGTTGTAAAGTATTATTTGAAGATATTCCTATAGGTTTATCTACCAACAAAAATCCATCAATATTTCGTTTTTTATAAAAAAACATCAAACCATCCTTTATTAATGAATATTTTTCGTTAATTTACTTAATAATAAAGAAATTTTATTACCTTTTTCAAAAGAATCATCATAATAAAAAACAATATTTGGTATAATTCTTAATCTTAATTTTTGACATAACAATTTTCGAATATAACCAGATGCTTTATTTAATAAAATTAATATTTTTTTTGAATTGAAATTATTATTTTTTTTTAAAAAACTAATAAATACTTGAGCATAAGATAAATCTTTAGATACAACTACTTCAGATATTGTAATAATAGTTTTAAACCGTGGATCTTTAAGAAAAAATTGTATAATAATTGCAATATTTTTTTGTAATTCATGGGCTATTCTAGAAGATCGACTAAATGATTTTTCCATCTTTTATTACCAATATTTTATATATATTTAAACACATAAATTTATTTATAAATTTTAATTTTATAATATTCTCTTAATTTCTTTAACTTCAAAAACTTCTATATGATCGCCAATTTTTATATCATTATAATTTTTTATCCCGATACCACATTCTATTCCGTTACGTATTTCATTTACATCTTCTTTAAAACGGCGTAAAGATTGTAATTCACCTTCATAAATTACTATATTATCTCTTAATACATGAATCGGATTGTTTTTTTTAATAATTCCATTAGTTACCATGCATCCTGCAATCAATCCAAATTTTGGCGATCTAAATATATTCCTTACTTCTGCTAGTCCAATAATATTTTGTGTATATTCGGGAGATAATAATCCTGTCATAGCAGTTTTTACTTCATCAAGCAAATCATATATAACAGAATAATAACGAAGATCTAAACGTTCTGTTTCAATAATTTTTTTGGCAGAAACATCTGCTCGGACATTAAACCCTAAAATAATAGCATTTGATGCACATGCTAGTGACGCATCTGTTTCTGTAATTCCACCTATTCCAGAACCTATTATATTAATTTTTACTTCATCAGTAGATAATTTTAATAAAGCTCCAGAAATAGCTTCTAACGAACCTTGAACATCAGATTTAATAATCACTTTTAATTCTGAAAAATTAGATTTTTTAATGTTCTCAAACATATTTTCTAAGCTTGATCTATTTTGATTTGCTAATTTTATTTCGCGAGATTTACTTTTTCGATAATGCGCAACTTCTTTAGCTTTTTTTTCATTACGTACTACAGTTACTTGATCACCTGCAAAAGGAACTTTAGATAAACCCAAAATTTCTACTGGTATAGAAGGTCCTGCATGTTTTAAGAATTGACCTTTTTCGTTTCGCAATGATTTGACGCGTCCATATTCTAAACCGCACAATATTACATCTCCTTTTTTTAAATTTCCTTTTTGAACTAATACAGTAGCTATTGGACCTCGACCTTTATCAAGAAAAGATTCTATTACTACACCTTCTGCCATTCCTGTAGATATTGCCTTAAGCTCTAGCATTTCTGATTGCAATAAAATTGCATTTAATAATTCATCTATACCTTTCCCAGTTTTTGCTGATATACAAACAAATATATTTTCACCACCCCACTCTTCCGAAATAATATTATGTTTAGTCAAATCATTTTTAATTTGATTAATATCAAAACCTACTTTATCCATTTTATTAACCGCTACTATAATTGGAACATTTGCTTCTTTTGCATGCTGAATAGCTTCAATGGTTTGAGGTTGTACTCCATCGTCTATAGCAACTACTAGAATAACAATATCAGTAATTTGAACTCCTCTAGAACGCATACCAGTGAATGCAGAGTGACCTGGTGTATCTAAAAAAGTAATTGATCCATAATCTGTTTTCACATGATAAGCACCAATATTTTGAGTAATTCCACCCGCTTCATTATATGCTATTTTTGTAGATCGAATATAATCTAATAATGAAGTTTTTCCATGATCCACATGCCCCATAATTGTAACTACTGGAGATCGTAAAATAACAGTAGAATTACCTAAATCTCGATCTTTCATTATTAATTCTTCTAATTCATTTTCTCTATGTACAATAACTTTATGACCCATTTCTTCTGCTATTAATTGTGCAGTATCTTGATCAAGCAAATAATTAATTGAACCTATTATACCCATATTCATCATTGTTTTAATAACTTCGGAGCTTTTTACCGCCATTTTATTAGCTAAATCAGAAACTATAATAGTACTATTAATAATTACATCTCTATTAATAGAAGATGCTGGTTTTTTAAAAATTTGTTGTAATAAAAGAGATTTATTTTTTTGTTTAATGTTTTTTTTATGTTTAAAAGTGTTATTTTCTTCTTTTTTATTAAGGTTATGTTTGTTGTTTTTCTTTTGACGATAGATTTTGACATTTCTATTATAGTTTCTTTTACTTTTATCAAGATCATTATGATTGTCATTATTCTCTAGATTAGTTTGAAAAAATGTAGTTAAATTATAATCTTTTTTTTCTTCTTTAAATTTTTTATGTTCTGTATTTTCTTTTATTGTTTTTTTTATATTTAATGGATATTTATTTAAATCTACATTTTTTTTAAAAATTTTCTTTTTTTCATTTTTTTTGAGGATATTAGCATTATTTAATCGATTTAGTTTATTTATGTGATCTTTATTAAATGTATTCTTTTCTAAAATAGTAATTTTTTCTTTAAAATTTTTTTCTTTTATCATTTTGGTTGAAAAAGATTTCAAAAAATTTTTTTCTTTATTTCGGGCTAGTACCTTATCTTTTAATAAATTATGAACTTCTGGTATACTACTTTTAGTATATGTTCTTTTTTTTCGCACTTCTACTTGAACAGATTTATTTTTTCCACCAGCTAAAGCAACGTTTAAAGTGCTACGAGTTTTTCTTTGTAAAATAAAAGTATTTTCAGAAATATTTTCTTTTTTTCTTAAATGTTTTAATAGAATTTTTTTTTCTGAAATATTAATTAAATCATTTTCACTTTTAGAAATACCAATCTCAAAAAAATTTTTTATTAATTCTTTTACTGATATTTTTATTTCATTAGATAATACTTTTAAACTCATATCAATCATACTATTTTCCTATTATTAAACTTTACTATCAAACCAACAAATATTACGGGCGGTCATAATTAATATACCAGCTTCTTTAGAATTTAAATTTTCGATATCAGCTAAATCATCTATGCCTTGATCCGCTAATTCTTCTAAAGTAAATATATTTTTTTTAGCTAATTTTGATGCTAATACTTCAGTCATACCCTGTATATCTAAAAGTTTTTTTTCTGTTTGTTTATTATCTGTTGTTTTTTTTTGATCTATCTCCATGAGATGCAATCCATTTTTTGCACATTCTTGAACTAATTTAACTTCTTTTGGATTTAAATTATTAATTAATAATAACTCATCAATTGGTATATAAGCCAATTCTTCAAGAGAAGAAAAACCTTCTTTCACTAAAATAGTAATAATTTCTTCATTAACATTTAAGTATTTTTTAAAAATATTAAAAGCAGCAGATGCTTCCTCTTTATGTTTAATTCTCAAATCTTCCGTAGTCATTACGTTTAATTCCCAACCACTAATTTGAGAAGCCAAACGAACATTTTGACCATTTCTTCCGATAGCTTGAGCTAAATTGCTTGAGTCTACAGCAATATCCATTGTATGATTGTCTTCATCTACTATAATAGATGTTACATCTGCAGGAGCCATTGCATTGATTACAAATTGAGCTGAATTATCATCCCATAAAATAATATCAATACGTTCTCCACATAACTCACTAGATACTGCTTGTACTCGAGCACCTCTCATTCCTACACATGCGCCTACTGGATCAATTCTTTTATCATTAGTTTTTACTGCAATTTTAGCACGTGAACCAGGATCACGTGCAGCCGCTTTAATTTCAATAATTTCTTCACCAATTTCAGGCACCTCTATACGAAATAATTCTATAAGCATCTCAGTTTTCGAACGACTCATAAATAATTGAGCACCACGAGCTTCCGGATATACTCCATATAAAATAGCACGAATACGATCTCCGGGACGAAAATTTTCTCTCGGCAACATTCCTTCTTTTAAAATAATACCTTCCGCATTACTTCCTAAGTCTAACGTAAGATTATCTCTATTAATTTTCTTTACAATACCCGTGATAATTTGACCAATATATTTTCGAAATTGATCAACTAACATAGCGCGCTCCGCTTCGCGCACTTTTTGAACAATCACTTGTTTAGCAGTTTGTGTTGTAATTCTATCAAAATTAACAGAATCAATTTTATCTTCTATATAATCGTTAACCTCAACTTTATCACCTTCAAAACAAGCTGCTTCTAAAGTTATTTCTTTGGTCGGATGATTCACAATATCAACTACCATCCATCTTCTAAAAGTACTAAAATTACCAGTTTTTCTGTTAATACTAACTCGCACATCAATTTCTTGCTCATATTTTTTCTTGGTAGCTGTAGCCAACGCAACTTCTAAAGCTTCAAAAATTTTTTCACGTGGTAATGATTTTTCATTAGAAACAGCTTCTACAACAGCTAAGATTTCTTTATTCATCTTAGTAAACCTCAAAATCAATATTTAAACATTCTAATAAAAAACCCCGAAATTTCGGGGTTTTAGGTAATACCACCCTATTTATCTACAATGGAAATAGCATGTTATTAATATATTTGATATAAATGTTTTTATGTTTTAGTACCGAGAATGGGATTTGAACCCATACGCCTTTCAGCACTACCCCCTCAAGATAGCGTGTCTTCCAATTCCACCACCTCGGTATATACAGTATGTCAGTATAAATATATCAATTTTTAAATTAATTAAAAATTTAAAATTAACGAGGTATTTCAGTATTCAACGTTTTATTTTTTCGAACATTTAAAATTTTTTTATTTAAAGTATTATCATTTTCTTTGAATAAATTTAAGTTGGTTTTTTTATCATTAAGATTACATAAAATCAGACTAATTATTAAAAATAAACAAGCACATAAACCAATAAAATTCGTTATAAAACCATGGTTTTTAAAATTGTTAAATAATTTAATATTAGATGTATTTGAATGTATAATATCATTCATACCTTTACTTGGTTGTAGTAAAATTAAAAAATTTAAACAAATAGAAATAACAATTAAAAATACTAAAAAAAATAAGTACATAAAAAATAATTTTTCCTATTTAAATAGTAAAATAATTACTACTTTATTTAAAGTTGTATAAAAAATTATACATATAAATTTTATATTGCACTATACTAAATATTTGATATATTTATTTTAGTTAATTTAATGATATCTGAAATCGTACCAACTATTTTTTTTATTTTATTATAGTCCTTAGCTTCTATCATAATTCTAAGACAAGGTTCAGTTCCAGATTGTCGTATTAAAATACGACCAGTATTTCCTAAAATACTTTTTGATTTTTTAAGTGCAGACTGAAATTCTATATTATTTTCAAGATTTTGATCTTTTTTAAAAAAAATATTCAACAATATCTGAGGAAATAATATCACTTGATTAGATAAACAGTATAAAGATGTATTGTTTTCAATCATAGCCATCAACACTTGCAAACTAGCTATAATTCCATCACCAGTAGAGTGTTTATCTAATAAAATAACATGTCCAGATTGTTCAGCACCAAGTATACAATTTTTTTCTTTAATTTTCTTGTATATATAACGATCTCCTATTTGAGAAGCAAAAAATGGTATTCCGTTTTTCTGTAAGGCAAGAACAACACCCATATTAGTCATTGCAGTACCTACCACTCCACCATTTAATTTATTGTGTTTTAAATATTGTTTTGCAATTATATAAATAATTTGATCTCCATTTACTTCATTTCCAAGATGATCTACCATAATAACACGATCTCCATCACCATCAAATGCCAATCCAATATCAGCTTTATTTAGAACAACTAGCTTTTTTAATTGTAAAGTATTAGTTGATCCTGAATTACTATTAATATTAATTCCATTTGGAAAAATAGCAGAAGTTATGACATTCGCACCTAAATCCCGAAAAATTTTAGGTGCTATATTGTAAGTAGATCCATTCGCACAATCTAATACAATGGTAAATTGAGATAAATTCATATTTCTAGGAAAAGTTTGTTTACAAAAATTAATATATTTATTTTCAGCATTATTTATTTTGTGAGAACAACCAAAAGGTTTTACATAAGAAGAATCATATAAATTATCATGCAGTGTATTTTCAATTAAAATTTCTATACTTCTAGTAATTTTAAATCCATTATTACAAAAAATTTTTATTCCATTATCTTCAAAAGAATTGTGAGATGCTGAAATAATAATCCCTGCTGAAGCATTTAAAGATCTTGTTAAATATGCAATAGCAGATGTAGGAATACAGCCAGCTAAAATAGTAGAAATTCCTTTTGATAAAATTCCAAATTCTAAAGAATACTGAAGCATAGGACCAGAAACACGTGTATCTCTTCCTATAACAATTTTTTTTTATTCCCGCCTAAAACAGTTCCAATAATTTGTCCTAATTTCAACATAAAGTCTGGAGTAATAGGGTTTTTCCCTACTTTTCCTCGAATTCCATCTGTTTTAAAATATTTAAAATCTTGCATTTTAATTTACCTCTATAATTTAAACTGTTGTAAAATATAAAAATCATAAAACATTCTATATTCTTTAAACATACTTTTAAAAACAAGATGAAGTTATAATAACATTTATTACTTCATCTTATTTTGATAAATATTAAAATATAAAATTAATTATATTAAATTTTTATTGAATGTAATATATTTTAGATATTTAATATTCAGAATACTACTTTAATTTAATGATAATTTTAATCATATATTTTAATTGTGATTAGCTTCAGACCATTCTTTTGGTTTTCGAACCTCTTTTCTTTCCATTAAATCATCAATTTGAAATGAATCAATTGTTTCATATTTAATTAAAGCGTCTTTCATCGCGTGTAAAATATCAATATTTTTATTTAAAATATTTTTAGCTCGATTATAATTTACTTCTATTAATAATTTTACTTCTTCATCAATAATTCTAGCGGTTTCGTCAGACATATGCTTCGCTTTAGCCACTGTTCGACCTAAAAATACTTCTCCTTCTTCTTCTGCATATAATAAAGGTCCTAATTTATCGGAAAAACCCCATTGAGTAACCATATTTCTTGCTAAATTTGTAGCTACTTTAATATCATTAAAAGCACCAGTAGATACTTTTTTAGAACCATAAATTATTTCTTCAGCTAGACGACCACCGTATAAAGTAGATATTTGACTTTCTAGTTTTTGTCGACTAATACTAAACGTATCTGACTCTGGTAAAAAAAAAGTAATACCTAACGCTTGACCTCTAGGAATAATCGTAACTTTATGAGCAGGATCATGTTCTGGTACTAACCTACCAACAATAACATGACCAGCTTCATGGTATGCAGTAGATTCTTTTTGAAAATCACTCATAACCATGGATTTGCGCTCAGAGCCCATCATGATTTTATCTTTTGCCTTCTCAAATTCAATCATAGAAACAACACGATTATTTAAACGAGCCGCAAACAGTGCTGCTTCATTAACTAAGTTAGCTAAATCTGCTCCTGAAAAACCTGGTGTTCCACGAGCAATAATTACAGGATCTACATCTTTAGATAAAGGAACTTTACGCATATGTATTTTTAATATTTGCTCCCTTCCTCTAATATCTGGAAGTGCTACAATTACTTGACGATCAAATCTACCTGGACGCAATAAAGCGGGATCTAATACATCCGGCCTATTCGTAGCAGCTATCAGAATAACACCCTCATTTCCATCAAAACCATCCATTTCTACTAGCATTTGATTAAGTGTTTGTTCTCTTTCGTCATGACCCCCTCCTAGCCCAGCACCTCTTTGTCGACCTACTGCATCAATTTCATCTATAAATATAATACATGGTGCATTTTTTCTAGAATGCTCAAACATATCTCTTACTCGAGATGCACCAACTCCAACAAACATTTCAACGAAATCAGAGCCAGAAATTGTAAAAAATGGAACTTTTGCTTCCCCTGCAATTGCTTTAGCAAGTAACGTTTTTCCTGTACCTGGAGGTCCAACCATTAATATACCCTTTGGTATTTTACCTCCTAATTTTTGAAATCGACTAGGTTCTTTTAAATATTCAACTAACTCACTTACTTCTTCTTTTGCTTCGTCACATCCAGCTACATCATCAAAAGTTGTTTTAATTTCATCTTCTGATAACATACGCGCTTTACTTTTTCCAAAAGACATAGCCCCTTTGCCGCTACCCATTTGCATTTGACGCATAAAAAAGATCCAAACACCAATTAGTAATAACATTGGAAACCAAGAGACAAATATAGAAAATAAAACACTTGGCTCTTCTGGAACTTCTCCCATAACTTTAACATTTTTTGTTATAAGATTATCTAATAACTTCGGATCATTTATAGGAATATAAGTAGTATATTTATTACTATCTTTTTTAGTAACACTAATCATTCGTCCATTAATGTATACCTCTCGAACCTGATCTTGATTAACTTCTGATAAAAAAGTAGAATAATCAACTCTGTGATTATTTGAATCACTAGTATTAAAATTTTGGAAAACAGACATTAAAATCACTGTAATTACTAACCAAAATATCAGGTTTTTAACCATGTCACTCAAGGGAACAACCTCGCATTACATCTATTTTAAAAAACAACACAGATTTAAAATTTCAAAATAAAATAATATTTTATCTGGTCGCTAGAATAAATATTTCTCGTGATCTTGATCGAGAAGTTTTTGGTTTGCAAATTTTAATTTTGGAAAATAACATTTTTATTTCTTTGAAAAATTCATTCAAACCTTCTCCATGAAAAGATTTTACTAAAAAAACACCATGTGTTGATAGTAAATATGTAGACATTTTAAGAGCTATTTTACAAATCTCTATAACACGTGGCATATCAACAGACCAACAACCTGTAATATTAGGGGCCATATCAGACATAATTATATTAAAAGTATTATGAGATAAATAGTTTAATATAAGTTTTAATATATTTTTATGTCGACAATCTCCTTGAAAAAATTTAACTCCTACTATTTTTTTCATAGGTAAAACATCACATGCTACAACAGATCCTTTATGTCCAACTTTATTAATAGCATATTGTGACCAACCGCCCGGGGCCGATCCTAAATCAATAACGTTCATACCAGGTTTAAATAATTTATTATTTTTATCAATTTCTTCTAATTTAAACCAAGATCGAGATCGAATTTTATTTTTTTTTGCTTCTTTAACATATTTATCTTGAAAATGTTCCAATAACCAACGATTAGAGCTATTTGATTTATTTTTAGCAATCATATTACTTAATTCTTATATTAATGTAGATAATAAATTTAATTATTTTGTTAATATCTATTCAAAGATAATCTATCTTTAATATTTTATATTCAACATTTCCAGAAGGTGTAAATATAGTGGCAATGGTATTAATAGTTTTTCCGATTAAACCTCGTGACATCGGAGAATTAACTGAAATTAAATTTTTTTTAAAATTAGATTCATCATCACCGACAATTTGATAAGTAAACATTTTTTTATTTTTTATATTTACAATAGTTACTGTAGAACCAAAAACGACTCTTCCATCATTAGGTATTTTAGTTATATCTATGATTTGACAATTAGATAATTTTAGTTCTATTTCTTTGATTCGACCCTCACAAAAACTTTGTTCTTCACGAGCAGCATGATATTCAGCATTCTCTTTCAAGTCACCATGTTCCCTAGCTTTTGCTATATCCAAGATAATACGAGGACGTTTTATATTTTTTAATTGTTTCAATTCTTTACGAAGTTTTTCAGCACCTCTAACAGTCATTGGAATTAAATTGACCATATAACATACCTCATTTTTTTCTAAAAATATTAAAAATTTTATGAAATCCTTTAAAAATAAAATATATTTCTAAGAAAAAAGATTTAATTTTAATTACACGTTTTTAAAAAAAATATTCATAATTTGATAAAACAATTAATATAAAATATAGCAATATTAATTTATCATTGATAAAATCTAATAAATTTAAAATTAAAAATTTTAATAACTTTATACATTTATGTAATATTTTGTAATTTCAATTTTTATAAAAAATTTTACAACTTTTCTTTTAAGCACATTAATTTTTTTTGCAACACTAACTGGAAAATAAATGTATCTATCTTAATGTAAAAAATAAAATTTATCAAAAGTTTCAATTTGATAAAATAATTTTATTAATCACAATAAAAAATAAAACATGTTCAAGATATAATATTTATAATCTATTTATCAAAATTAATTTAAAGTACATTCAAAATGAACAATGAAATAAAACAAATATTAAATCAAAAACTCACTTTAAAAGAAATATATGTTACAGGAGATAGCAATCATATCAAAATTATTGCTATAGGAGATATATTTAAAAGTATTAACCAAGTAAAAAGACAACAAATAATTTATGCACCTTTAATTAATATGATTACAGAAAAAAAAATTCATGCTTTATCTATCACTACATATACAATAAAAGAATGGGAAAAAAATAACAAAAATAATCTTGGTTAAAAATTTTAAAATAATATAGAGATTTAATAATGCATGAATAAATTACATATAGAAGGTGATAAAAAACTGAATGGTACTGTTTTAATTTCTGGCGCTAAAAATGCCGCTTTACCTATTTTATTTATGACAATTTTAACAAAAAAAAATATTGAATTAAGCAACGTCCCAAAATTAACAGATATTGGCATAGCAATAAAACTACTTAAATCTTTAGGTGCAAAAATAATAAATAAAAATAAAATTTTATATATTGATCCAAGTGAAATTAATACTTTCTGTCCTCCATATAATTTAGTTAAAAAAATCCGAGCATCTATATGGATGTTAAGTCCACTTTTAACACGATTTGGAAAAGCTAAAATATTTTTTCCGGGAGGTTGTAAAATAGGTTGTAGACCTATTAACCTTCATTTAAACGGTCTAAAAGAACTAGGCGCTAAAATTATCAAAGAAAATAATTATATTATTGCATCTATTCAAGAACCTCTTAGAGGAAAATATATTTATATTGAAAAAATCAGTGTTGGAGCAACCATTACTATAATGAGTGCTGCAACTTTAGCAAAAGGATTAACTATTATTGAAAATGCTGCTAAGGAACCAGAAATTATTGATGTTGCAAATTTTTTAAATACCTTAGGCGCTAAAATTACAGGTGCAGGAAGTAATAAAATATATATCGAGGGAGTATTCAAGCTAAATGGTGGTTATCATAAAATAATACCAGATAGAATTGAAACAGGCACTTTTTTAGTAGCTGCCGCAATTTCTCAAGGATTGATTATATGTCATAATACTGAACCAAAACATTTAATTAGTGTATTAAAAAAACTATCTGAAAGCGGTGCAAACATAACAATTGGAAAAGACTGGATAAAATTAAATATGCAGAAAAAAACACCCCAAGCTGTAAATATTTCAACATCTCCATATCCAGGTTTTCCAACTGACATGCAACCACAATTTGCTTTATTAAATAGTATTGCGAAAGGTAAAAGTATTGTCGTTGAAAACATATTTGAAAATCGTTTTAATTATGCCCAAGAATTAATTAAAATGGGTGCTAAAATAAAAATTAAAAATAATTATATCATATGTACAGGTGTTCCAAGATTATTTTCTAAAAATATTTTTTCAACTGACTTAAGAGGTTCAGCTACATTAATTTTAGCAGGTTGTATTGCAAAAGGAATCACAGTAGTGAATAATATTCATCATTTTCAAAGAGGATATGAATTATTTCCAAGTAAATTAAATAAATTAGGTGCAAATATTCAATGCATATAATAATTTTTAATTATCGATGTATAAGAAGAAAACTTATTAGTATTTAAAATAAAAAAATAACTGGAGTATTATATGTATGCAGTTCTTTTAAGCGGTGGAAAACAATATCGAGTTAAAAAAAATCAAACTATTCAAATAGAAAAATTAAATTATCCAATCGGATCAATAATTGAATTGAAAAATATTTTAATGATTTCAAATCAAAATAAATTAGAAATAGGTAATCCTTTTTTGATTGGAAGCAAAATTCAAGCTCATGTTGAAAATCATGGTAAATGTAAAAAAATCAAAATAATAAAATTCAGTAGACGCAAACATTATAAGAAACAACAAGGTCATCGTCAATATTTTACGAAGATAAAAATTATAGACATTAATCACGTAGAGAATTCAAATGGCACATAAAAAAGCTGGTGGTTCTACAAGGAACGGAAGAGATTCTAATGCTCAAAGATTAGGTGTAAAACGTTTTGGAGGAGAATTAGTATCAGCAGGTAGCATTATTGTGAGGCAAAGAGGAACTAAATTTCATCCTGGTAAAAATGTAGGTTGTGGTAAAGATCATACTATTTTCGCAATTATTAAAGGGAAAATAGAATTCAAAAAAAAAGGAATAAAAAAAAGAACATACGTAAACATTATTAACTAATACAAAATTAGAATATTGATATTTTTAAAACCCCTTTTCTAAAGGGGGTATTGTTTTTTAAAATTATGATTATTTTAAATACAAGGAATTTATATGAAATTTATTGATCAAACTGTTATTCGAGTAATTGCAGGAAATGGGGGGAACGGTTGTGTTAATTTTAGACGAGAAAAATATATTCCAAAAGGAGGGCCGGATGGTGGAGATGGAGGAAATGGAGGGAATGTTTGGATAGAATCTAATAATAATTTAAATACTCTAATAGATTTTAGATTTAAAAAAATATTTCAAGCTCAGAGTGGGACAAATGGATTAAAAAGAAATTGTTCTGGTAAAAAAGGGAGCGACATTACAATATATGTTCCTGTTGGAACTAAAATAATTAACTATCAAACACGAGAAATTATAGATGACTTAATACAAGATAAACAAAAAATACTTATTGCAAAAGGCGGATGGCATGGATTAGGTAACACACGATTTAAATCTTCAACCAATAGAACGCCTAGAAAAAGAACATTAGGATTAACAGGAGAAAAAAGAGATATACAATTAGAATTATTATTAATAGCAGATGTAGGAACATTAGGAATGCCAAATGCTGGAAAATCTACTTTAGTAAAGAATATATCTGGTGCCAAAACAAAAATTTCACATTATCCGTTTACTACACTGCATCCAGTTTTAGGAAGCGTTGAAATTCAAAAAAAAAGATTTGTTATAGCCGATATTCCAGGTATAATTCAAGGTGCATCTAAAGGAAAAGGATTGGGTATCAATTTTCTTAAACACTTAGAAAGATGTAAAATATTACTTCATATTGTGGACCTATCGCCTTCAAATTATTCTAATCCAATAGAAAATATTAAATATGTATTAGACGAGTTAAAACAGTATAGTACAAAATTATATAATAAACCTAGATTTTTAATATTAAATAAAATTGATTTAATGACCACTTCAAAAATAAATAAATTAACTAAAGAAATTAAAAAACATTTAAATATAAAAGAACCATATTATTTAATTTCTTCTTTAAAAAAAACAGGAACAAAAAAATTATGTTCCGATATTTTAAATTACTTAAATAAATAAAATCTTTTTATAATTTTGTTTTTCATTTTTCAAAAATAAACTATAAAAATTATGAAAACCGACACAAAGAACTCGGTTTATTATAAAAACCAAGTTCTTTAAAATAACCTTATTATTAACGCTTCGAAAATTGTATGCGTTTTCTAGATTTTCGGAAACCTACTTTCTTCCGCTCTACTTTTCTTGAATCACGTGTAACAAATCCAAATTTTCTTAATTCACCACGTAATAATTGATCATAATTAATTAAAGCACGAGTAATGCCCTGTCTAATTGCACCAGCTTGACCAGAAATTCCACCTCCTTTGACCGTAATATAAATATCAAAATTATTTATCATTTCCGTTAAAATTAATGGTTGGCAAACAATCATACAAGAAGTTTCTCGACCAAAATAATCATTCAATAAACGTTTATTTACTACTATCTGACCTGTTCCAGATCTTAAAAAAACTCTAGCAGACGAACTTTTTCGACGACCAGTTCCATAATGTTGAATTTTCATAATATATTTTAATATAACCTTATCAAATATTTAAAAATTTAGGACATTGAGCCGAATGATTATGGTTTTCATCTGAAAAAACTTTTAATTTTTTAAACATTAAGCGACCTAAAGGACCTTTTGGTAACATTCCTTTCACTGCTAATTCAATAATTTTTTCGGGGTTTTTTATCATAATTTCTTCGAATTTAGATTGTTTTATTCCACCGATATAACCTGTATGGTGATAATAAATTTTATTGCTTTTCTTGTTTCCTGTAACTAATATTTTAGCCGCGTTTAAAACAATAATATAATCCCCAACATCTATATGTGGTGTATATTCAACTTTATGTTTCCCCCTAAGTCGAAGAGCTAAAGCACTGGAGAACCTGCCTAAAATTTTATTAGTTGCATCTACATAAAACCAATCTTGTTGTATGTTTTTCTTTTTAATTGAAAAAGTCTTCATTAAACAACTCGCTTGTATAAATAATATATTATAAAAAAAGAATACTATGATTATAATCAAATAAGATATAGTGAGTATATTATCATGTATATTACTCCCTAATTAAAATATTTTTAAAAATCAACAATTATCTAATTAAATAAAAATTTAAAAAAATAACATACTTTTATGAATAAAAAAATAGTATATTATGTCATCTAGATTATTTAATTAAAAAAATATTTATAAATAAAGTACAAATATTTTATTTGAATATAAAACATCTTGGATATTTAATAGGTAAAATAAATTATGCTGTCTGAAAATGATTTAGTAGATCTTCGAAATGAAATCAACAATATTGATAAAAAAATAGTAAAATTATTAGCGCAAAGAAAAAAATTAGTATATAAAATAGCTCAATCTAAAATACAAAACAATCAACCAATACGTGATATAGATCGAGAAAAAAATTTATTATCTAATCTAACTAATTTAGGAAAAAAGAAAAATTTAAACCCTGATTATATAACATGTTTGTTTAAATTAATAATTAAAGAATCTATACGAACGCAAAAAAAACTATTAGAAAAATCCAAAGTAAATAAAAAAACAAATAAAACTATTGCTTCATTTCTAGGGCCTAAAGGAACATATTCACATATTGCTTTATCTCAATATGAAAAACAAAGTTTAAAAAAATTTGTTGAAAAAGAATGCGTAAATTTTGAAGAAGTGATTGAATCAGTGGAAAAAAATGAGTCCAATTATGCTATTTTACCAATAGAAAATAGCTTTTCTGGTCCTATTAATGAAATATTTAATATTTTAAAGGAAATAAAATTATTTATCATAGGAGAAATATATGTGCATATAGACCATTGTTTGTTAGCATTAGAACAAGTTGAATTTAATATTATTAAAAGAATATATAGTCACCCTCAACCATTTAAACAATGTAGTAATTTTATTAATCAATTTCCACATTGGAAATCTACGTATACCAATAGTACAGCTGACGCAATAAAAAAAATTATCAAATATCAAAAAATAACTAACGTTGCTTTAGGAAGTGAAATAGGAAATAAAATCTATGGATTAAAAATTTTACGTAAAAATATATCAAATACAATCAATAACATAACAAAATTTGTTGTTTTATCGAAAAAACCTATCAAAATTGACTCAAATAAACAAGTAAAAACTACAATAATATTTTCCGTAAAAAATCCATCAAAAGAAATTTATGAAATAATTTCCACGCTAAAACAAAAAAAAATAATTGTAAAAATACTAATTTTTAATAATATTACTAAAAATCAACAAGAAAAAATATTTTATCTTGATATTGAAAAAAATTTATCATCTAATACAATACAAAATATTCTTAATAAAATTCAAAAAATTTCTCAGTTTAAAAAAATACTAGGTTGCTATCCTATTGCAAATAAAAAATTATTTTAATTTAAATAAAATCTTTAGAAAATTTTAAAAATCAAAAAAATATTTATAAACTCAATATACATTCATTGATCAAAGAGTGAGAAATATGTTTAGTAGTTTATCCGAACGACTCTCAAAAAGTTTACGTAAAATTGTTAATAAAGGAAGATTGACAGAATCAAATATTAAAGAAACTATAAGAGAAGTAAGAAAAGCATTTTTAGAAGCCGATGTTACATTATCAGTAATTAAACAATTTATAGAAAATGTTACAAAAAAATCCATTGGTTATGAAATTAATCAAAGTTTGACACCTGGCCAGGAATTCATAAAAATTGTACGAAATGAATTAATTTCTACTATTGGCGCTAAAAATAATAATTTAAATCTTGCTATTCGCCCACCGGCGGTTATATTAATAGTGGGTTTGCAAGGAGTGGGAAAAACTACTACTGTAGCAAAAATATCAAAATGGATAAAAGATAAATATAAAAAAAAAATACTTATTACATCTACTGATGTGTATCGAGCTGCTGCAATCAAGCAACTTGAAATCTTATCTAATCAAATTGATATTGATTTTTATTTATCTAATATTAATCAAAAACCCATTGAAATCACAGAAGAAGCTATTAAACATGCTAAACTAAAATTATATGATATTCTATTGATAGATACAGCAGGACGTTTACATATTGATAAAACAATGATGAATGAAATACAACAAATACAAAATTTTTCCAAACCTATTGAAACATTATTAGTAGTAGATTCAATGATGGGTCAAGATGCAATCAATATGGCAAAAAGTTTCAACGAATATTTATCTATATCAGGTATTATATTAACTAAAACTGATAGTGATTCTAGAAGTGGAATTGCATTATCAATGCGTTATATTACAGAAAAACCAATTAAATTCATAGGAACAGGAGAAAAGTTAACAAATTTAGAAATATTTCATCCAGAACGTATAGCTGATAAAATTTTAGGCATGAATAAAGTTATATCTATTATTCAAGATATTGAAGAAAAAATCAATCAATCTCATGTAAAAAATTTAACTAACAAACTGAAAAAAGGACATGATTTTAATCTAAATGATTTTTTAATTCAAATAAAAGAAATGAAAAAAATAGGCGGTTTAAATTATTTTATAGATAAATTTTCTCATGATAAAATGGTGTATAATAATTTATTATTAGGAAACGATAAAAATACTCTAAATAAAATAGAAGCAATAATATATTCCATGACACCTAAAGAAAGAAATAATCCAGTAATTATTAAAGGTTCTAGAAAACGAAGAATTGCTTTAGGATCTGGTACTCAAATTCAAGATATAAATAAATTATTAAAAAATTTTGATAATATAAAAAAAATTATGAATAAAATAAAGAATAATGGAATTGGACGAATGATTCGTAACATAAAAAATATATTACCTAGATGTTTTTAAAATATATTCAACAACTATATTTAAATAAAAAATAATTTTATTTTTCAAAAAATTTAAGGGAAAAAAATGGTAAAAATTAGATTAGCTCGATATGGCAATAAAAAGCGTCCATTTTATAAAATAGTAGCAGCAGATAATCGTTTTGCTAGAGATGGACGCTTTATTGAAAGATTAGGTTATTTTAATCCATTATCTCAAGATAGCAATACTTCTATAAAATTAAATATTAATCGAATTATATATTGGCAGAAAAATGGAGCACAACTTTCAGATCGCTCAAAAAAAATAATTAAACTGTTTAAAAAAAATAAGGGGATATCATAAATATTCAATCTCCAACACCAATTAATCCTATTTTAGTAGGAAAAATAGGAAAAGTTTATGGAATATTAGGTTGGATAAATTTTTATTCGTTCACAGAAAATAAAGAAAAAATATTCAGTTATCTTCCATGGTTCATCTTAAAAAACAAAGCATGGGAGATTATTCAACTTAAAAATTGGAAAAAACATAATAATCATTTTATTATTCAAATTAATAATATTATAGATCGATCTATTGCTAACAAATGGACTAATACTGAAATTTTTATTAATAAAAATCAACTTCCAAAACTTAAACAAGATGAATATTATTGGGATGACATTATTAAATGCAAAGTATTTAATGTGACAAAAAAATATTTAGGTACAGTAATTAATTTAATAAATAATAAACATAATGATATTCTTCTTTTGCAAAATGAATGTGAAAAAAAAAATATAAAAAAAATAATGATTCCATTTGTAATCGGAAAAATAATACAAAAAATAGATATTAAGAATAAAATTATAATAGTCAAATGGAATTAAATATGATATCTCAATTAAAAAAAAAGATCATCACACATTAATATCATTTCATATCATTACCATATTTCCAGAAATGTTTCATGCAATTTCAAATTATGGAGTTATTGGACAAGCAATTCAAAAAAATATTGTGAATCTTAGTTTCCTAAATCCAAGAGATTTTTCTAAAAATAAATATAAATCTATCGATGATCGTCCCTATGGGGGAGGACCGGGGATGTTAATGAGTATGCAACCATTATATTTATCTATTAATTACTCAAAATCTTTATTAAAAGATGCCACAGTGATTTATTTATCCCCACAAGGAATAACACTAAATCAAAATAATGTTTTTCAATTGATTGAAAAAAAAAAAATCATTTTCGTATGCGGTAGATATGAAGGGATAGATCAAAGAATTATTGATTCTTTAATCGATGAAGAATGGTCAATAGGGGATTATATACTAACTGGGGGAGAACTAGCAGCTATGGTTATAATAGATTCTATTTCTAGATTTATTCCTGGGGTAATTAATACAAAAAAATCAGTAGAAAAAGAATCTTTTTATAATAATTTACTTGATTACCCAAATTATACTAGACCAAAAGAAATTTACAATATGAAAGTACCAGATATATTACTTTCTGGTAATCATAATAAAATTCGTTTATGGCGCTTAAAACAATCTTTAGAAAAAACTTTAGAAAAACGACCAGATTTATTAAAAAGAAAAATTTTAGACAAAGAAGAAAAAATAATTTTACATAAATTAAAAAATAAAAAATAGAAATATCATTCACTTATAATTATTTTATTTAGAGTAAAAAATGATAAATATAATTCAACAAATAGAACAAGAGCAATTAAAAAAAAATATCCCTAGTTTCCGACCTGGAGACACAATAGAAGTAAAAGTATGGGTGATTGAGGGAACTAAAAAACGTTTGCAATCTTTCGAGGGAATAGTAATTTCAATAAAAAATCGATCTTTAAATTCATCTTTTACTGTTCGTAAAATTTCAAATGGAGAAGCTGTAGAACGAGTTTTTCAAACCCATTCTCACAATATTGATTGTATCATTGTTAAACGAAAAGGATTAGTAAGAAAAGCAAAACTATATTACCTTAGAACACGTACTGGAAAATCCGCTAGAATTAAGGAAAAAATTAAATAAATTTGTTCTAAATAACAATTAATATGCAGTCACGACGTTATTCTTGACTGCACTAATTTTTTTATATATTTTATAAATTACTGAATAGTTCCGCCTATAGTCAATTTATCTATTTTAATAGAAGGTTGACCTATTCCTACGGGAATATTTTGACCATCCTTACCGCATATTCCTACACCGTGGTCCATTTTTAAATCATTTCCAACCATAGAAATATTTTGCATTACTTCTATTCCAGATCCTATTAGCGTA
Organism: Buchnera aphidicola (Aphis aurantii); assembly: GCF_039388985.1. Lineage (NCBI taxonomy): Bacteria > Pseudomonadati > Pseudomonadota > Gammaproteobacteria > Enterobacterales > Erwiniaceae > Buchnera > Buchnera aphidicola. The sequence goes on from NZ_CP135021.1 coordinate 428,726, forward strand.
CTATTTCTAATTGGGGATGAAATTTTACCTTTTTCAACTAAATATGCTTCTGAGGTTGAAAAAACAAATTGCCCAGAAGTTATATCTACTTGGCCACCAGAAAAATTAATAGCGTATATTCCATAATCAATACTTTTAATAATATCTTCTATTTTCGATATACCAGATAACATATATGTATTAGTCATTCTTGGCATTGGCAAATGCGAATAAGATTCACGTCTACCATTTCCAGTAGATTCAGTTCCCATTAAACGAGCATTAAGCTTATCTTGCATATATTTTTTTAGAATTCCATTTTCAATAAGTATATTTTTTTGTCCGATCACCCCTTCATCATCAATATTTAATGAACCACGTTGATTTTTAATAGTTCCATCATCAATTACAGTACATAACTCTGAAGCTACTTTTTTTCCAATCATATTGGTAAATACTGATGTTCCTTTTCTATTAAAATCTCCTTCTAGACCATGCCCCACAGCTTCATGCAGCAAAATGCCAGGCCATCCAGAACCCAAAACTACAGGAAAACTTCCAGAAGGAGCTTCTTTTGAAGATAAATTTAGTAAAGCTATACGAACAGCTTCTTTAACCCAGTAGTCAATTCTAATTTCTTCTAAAGAATTATCTTTACTTAAGAAAAAATTATAATTAGCACGACTGCCTCCTCCACTTTTTCCACGTTCTATTTTTCCATTTTCCTCAACTATAACACTAATTGAAAATTCAACTAATGGTCTTATGTCAGAAGCTAATTCCCCATCAGTAGAAGCGACTAAAATTTTTTCGTAAGATCCACTTAAAGTAGCATTAACTTGAACTACACGATGATCTAATTTTCTAGCGATATGATCTACTTTATATAATAGATTAGTTTTTTCAGTAGCAGTGAATGTGTCTAATGGATTTAAAATATCATAAAAAGAACATGGTTTTTTTTCTGCAAATATTTTTGATATTATTTTATTTTTTTTAATATCAATAATACTTTTTGCCATTTTAGCACTTTTCCTTATAGCTTCTATTGATATTTGATCTGTGTATGCAAATCCAGTTTTTTCCCCAGAAATAGCTCTCACACCAACACCCTGATCTAAGTGATATACCCCTTCTTTAATAATTCGGTTTTCCAAAACCCAAGATTCGTAAATACGTGATTGAAAATATAAATCTCCGTAATCTAAACCATGAATTGAAATATCTTCTAATATTTCCAAAAGATTTTGATGATTCAATTTATTTGATGTCAATAAAGATTCACTAACTAATTCCAATGTCATTTTCGCTCACTTTATATTATATGATTATTATATTAATATTATAAATTAAAATAAAAAATAAAAAATATTTTTTATAAAAATCTTATATATAATCTAAAAAATTTATTATAAAATATAATGTTAAATACAGTGCACTATTATTGAGAAAAAAATGAAAAAAAAAATAAATGTTTTTCTAATAAATGGACCTAATCTCAACCTTTTAGGATCCAGAGAACCACATATATATGGTAATAATACTTTACCAGATTTAATAAAAAATTTAATAAAAAAATCAGAAAAGTTAAATATATCATTAAGTCATATACAATCTAATGCAGAACATGTATTAATTGAAAAGATACATGCTGCTAAAGAAAATAATATCGATTATATTATAATTAATCCAGCAGCTTTTACGCATAGTAGCATAGCACTAAGAGATGCATTAATTGCAGTTTCTATACCATTTATTGAGGTACATATTTCAAATATTTATAACAGAGAAAATTTCCGTTCTCATTCCTGGTTTTCTGACGTCTCTGAAGGTGTCATTACCGGATTAGGTTTAGAAGGTTATTATTGGGCGCTAAAAACAATATCTAAAAGATGTAAAATATAAAACAATAAAACTTATTATAATTTTTGCACCTTCTTTATTATATATTCATAGAAAGTGCAATTAAATTTAACAATCACAAAATTTAAAAAATTAATTCATACCATATTTTTTTAGTTTTTTTCTTAAAGTACTACGATTTATCCCCATAATTAAAGCAGCTTTTGTTTGATTACCACGTGTATATTGCATAATTACATCCAATAAAGGTTGTTCAAGTTCAGATAATATTAATGGATATAAATTATTGATATATTTAGTATTATCTAAATTTAATAAATAATTTTCTAAAGATTTTTTGACTAATAAACGTAAAGGTTTTTTTATAGTTTCATTTTGATTATTTTTAGTATAATTTACTAAAAATTTTGTATCTATTAAATCTTCTGACATAAAATTATCAACTCTTTAATCTTTTATATATTTTAAATGAAGTGAAGATTGTTAAAAAATATGTTTTATTGTACAAAATATTGATTATTACTCATCTAAATCTGATATAAGATCCTTCATATCATTAGGTAGATCAGCTTGATAACTCATCAACTGTTTAGTAATGGGATTTAAAAATTCAATGTAATGCGCATGCAATGCTTGACGAGAAAAAGTTTGCTTTTTATAACAATATTTTTTTCTGAAATAATTACAAGAATAATTAATTCCACCATATAAAGGATCACCTAATATAGGATATCTAATATGCAACATATGCGCTCGAATTTGATGAGTCCGACCTGTTTCCAATTTTAATAAAATATGTGTATAAAATTTAAAACGCTTAATTATTTTATAAGATGTAATAGCACACTTTCCTAAAGGATGTACTATCATAGATGTTCTTTTTGAAGGATTTCGTATAAGAGGAGCATTAATAATACCACCAGAAATCATGTTTCCTTTTACAATAGCTTGATATTTTCGAATAACTTTTTTATTTTTTAACAATTTCAATAAATAATAATACGAAAAAATAGTTTTTGCTATAACCATTACACCACTGGTGTTTTTATCTAGACGATGAACAATGCCGCAACGAGGCAAATATTTACTATTTTCATAACGGTGTAATAATCCATTTAAAATTGTACCAGTATGATTCCCAGCTCCAGGATGAACAACTAAACCAGGAGATTTATTGATAACTAATAAATCATTATCTTCATAAATAATATTTAAAACAATATTTTCTGGCAAATCAGATGTTATTTTATTAATAATTGGATAAACCGTGATAATTTCACCTCCTAATATTTTTTTATTAGGTTTATTTTCTATACAACCATTAACATATACATGATTCATAAGAATCCAATTTTTCAGACAAGAACGAGAATACTGCGGAAAAATTTTAGAAATAATTTGATCTAATCTTTTTCCTGAAACTATAGTATGTGGCGCTAATACACTTATTTTTTTTTTTTCCAACATAAAATCCTTGTTTGTAAAATATATTTATTTAATCTCAATCTTTCATTTTTATAGAATATGATATTCTATTATAATAAACGTTATTAACATTAAATTAAAGAAACATATATGATACTAAAAAGAAATATTTTAATTATTTGTATATTGCTATTAATACAATCTTTAGCTTGTTCAAAAAATGACATACAACAAAAATTTATTCAAGAACAAAAAATCTATGAATATGGAAGAAAAGAACTAAAAAAAAATAAATTTAATAGTGCAATATTTTTTTTAGAAAATATGAAAAAAAAAAATATTTTTAATATTTATTGGGATAAAATTCAAATTAATTTAATTTATGCTTATTATAAAATTGAAAATTTTAGTATGGCACAAAAAAACATAGAAGAATTTATAAAATTATATCCAAAACATCCAAATATCGATTATGTTTTTTATATGAAAAGTTTAATAGATATATCACTTGATAAAAATATTTTTGTAAAAACGTTATCGATCATAAATTATAAAAGCGATCCGTTTTATGCCAAAAGAGCTTTTTTTGAATTAAAAAATTTTTTATATCGTTACCCTAAAAGTATTTATATTATCAATGCCAAAAAAGATTTGTTTAATTTAAAAAAACGTTTATCAGAACATGATTTTAAAATATTACAATACTATTTTAGTCACAAACAATATATAGCAGTTATTAATAGAGGTGAAGAAATACTTCAAAAGTATCCAGAAACTCCATGTACACTTGCAACATTAGATTATATTAAGCAATCTTTTATCTCGTTAAAAATATTTAAAACTGCAGAAAAAGTATCTAAAATTATTTCATTAAACACAATGAAAAATGTTTAAATAAAATACTCCTATAATTTTATTTTACTAAATAATTTTCATGTATAACAACTTAAATTATATTTTGAAATTCCTTATAAGCATCAATATTTAAAATGAAAATATGAAAAAAACAACAAATGAAATACGACAAAAATTTTTAGAATTTTTTCAAGAAAAAGGACACACTATTCTTCCAAGTAGTTCTTTAATTCCTAAAGATGATTCTACATTACTATTTACTAATGCAGGAATGAATCAATTTAAAAATTTTTTTTTAAATCCAAAAAAAAAAAAATATTCTCGCGTTACTACTGCACAACGTTGTTTAAGAACAGGAGGAAAACATAATGATTTAGAAAACGTAGGATATACTGAAAGACATCATACATTTTTTGAAATGCTTGGTAATTTTAGTTTTAATGATTATTTTAAAAAAGAAGCTATTACATATGCATGGGAATTATTAACATCTGCAAAATGGTTTAATATTAATCAAAATAAACTATGGATTTCAGTATATGAAAACGATGAAGAAACATATAAAATATGGATTGATATTATCAAAATTTCTCCTCAACATATTATTAAAATAGGTGATAAAAATAATTCCAAATATAATTCTGAAAATTTTTGGCAAATGGGTGACACTGGACCATGTGGTCCATGTACTGAAATATTTTATAATTATGATATAAAAAACCATCATGATTTTAGTGATTTTTTAAAAAATAAAAACGAATATTTTATTGAAATATGGAATATCGTTTTTATAGAATACAATCGTATTTCTTCAAAAAGCATTATTCCACTTGAATATAAATCAATAGATACAGGAATGGGATTGGAAAGAATTTCTTCTGTTTTACAAGATGTAAATTCAAATTACAAAACCGATGTATTTCAAAAATTAATCCAAAATATTGCTTCTTTTAGTAAAACAAAAAATTTAAACAATATATCTTTAAAAATAATTTCAGATCATATTAGATCTTGTATATTTCTTATTTATGAAAATGTTATCCCATCCAATGAACATAGAGGTTATATTTTAAGAAGAATTATCAGAAGAATGTTAAGACACGCTTATAAAATTGGAATAAAAAAAAATTTTTTTCATAAAATTGTTCCGTATTTTATTGAAAATATAAGTGAAAATTTTAATTTTATAAAAGAAAAAGAAAAACAAATCAAAGAAACACTAAAAACTGAAGAAATTCAGTTTTCTGAAACTCTAGAAAAAGGATTAAAAATATTAAATATAGAAATAAAAAAAATATCTAATCAAAAAATTTCTGGAAAAACTATTTTTTATCTTTATGATACATTTGGTTTTCCTGTGGATTTAACACTGGATGTTTGTCGTGAAAAAGGAATAAAAGTAAATCTTGATGGCTATTATTTAGAAAGAGAAAAACAAAAAAAACACTCTAAAATAGGAAGCAAATTTTATACAAATTATAATCAAATAATAAATATTAATGATCATTGCACTTTTGAAGGTTATAAAAAAAACACAATAAAAGCATTAATAAAACAGATTTATATCAATGAAAAATTAACTTCATCAATTTTAGAAGGTGAAAGTGGCATTATTTTTCTTGATAAAACATGTTTTTATCCAGAATCTGGAGGACAAGTAGGTGATATCGGTAAATTGTATTATAAAAAATCACACTTTATAGTTAAAGATACAAAAAAATATGGAAATACAATTGGACATATTGGAACATTAATTAAAGGTAAGTTTAAAATTAATGATTTTTTATATACAAAAATTGACACACTCTATCGTAAAAATATTCAAATAAATCATTCTGCCACTCATTTACTGCATTCTGCATTGCGGAAGATATTAGGAAATATAGTGACTCAAAAAGGATCGTTAGTCACGCACACACGTCTAAGATTCGATTTTTCTTACCCTAAAAATATTAGTTTTTATGATATACAAAAAATTGAACAAGTTGTAAATGCAGAAATATATAAAAATAATTTAATTAAAGTTCAATATTGTAGTTTAGAAGAAGCGAAAAAGAAAAAAGCAATAGCATTATTCGAAAGTAAATATAATTCTATTGTTCGTGTTATATCGATTAAAAATTTTTCTATAGAGCTTTGCGGAGGAACACATACTAAAAGAACTGGAGATATTGGACTATTCAAAATTACTGATCAATCAAGTATATCATCTGGTATTAAAAGAATAGAAGCTATTACAAACTCTCAATCAATAAATCTTTTGCATATTCAAGAAAATAAATTAAAAGATATCTCTACTTTATTAAAAGCTAACAGTGTGAATTTTAAAAATAAAATAGAGAAATTAATAACAAAAGTTAAAGATTTAGAAATACAAGTAAATATTTTACAAAAAAAAGAAAATATACATCAAATCAAAAAAATTACTGAAAAAATTGAAGATATAAAAGGAGTAAAATTATTAATTAATATATTTCAAAAATATGATTATAAATCATTAAAGTTAATAATAGACCAATTAAAAAAAGATTTTAAAAGTATAATTATTATATTTATAAATAAAAATAATAATCATTTTAATATAATTGCTGGAGTGACTAAAAATCTAACTAATTTTCTCACTGCATTAGAAATTATTAAAATTTTTACTCAACTTTCCAATGGAAAAGGAGGGGGAAAAGATGAAATCGCTGAGGGTTCTAGTGTTAATACAATGAATTTATCTAAAATTTTAAAAATTATTAAATCATGGATTAATTCCAAGTTAGAAAATTAAAACAAAATGATTTCTATTAAAATTATATTAAAAAATAATATACTTCATTTAAAACTACATTCATATATAATGTATACATGATCAACATAGTATAATGTTGTATTATTCAAATATTTTGCAGTCTATATCTAGACCTGTATTATTTTAACTCCAGGAATCAGATGGGATGAACTCTTTTATTTCAAGGAACAAAGAATGCTTATTCTAACTCGTCGAGTTGGCGAAACATTGATAATTGGTGATGAAATAACTGTAACAGTACTAGGAGTGAAAGGTAATCAAGTTCGTATTGGTGTAAATGCCCCTAAAGAAGTTTCAGTGCATCGCGAAGAAATATATCAACGTATTCAAGCGGAAAAAAAACAACAAAAAAACCAATAAAAAAAAATTGCATCTTACTATCTTATTTAAAGTAAGATGCATTTCATATGTTTTAACATCACTTATTATAAGTTAATTATTTATTTTTTAAAAAAAAATTGACTTATATTTAAAAAAAAGTAAAATTGAGATAGTTTAAAAAAATAGGTGAAATGGCCGAGAGGATGAAGGCGCTCCCCTGCTAAGGGAGTATGCAGAATAACTCTGCATCGAGGGTTCGAATCCCTCTTTCACCGTAAAAATTGCATCCGTAGCTCAGATGGATAGAGTACTCGGCTACGAACCGAGCGGTCGGAGGTTCGAATCCTTCCGGATGCAAAGTAAAATTCTAACCAATAATTTATTATCCTATAATAAAAAGTTTTTTAAAAATCATTAAAAATTCACACTTTAGGAGAAAAAATTGATAGAGGATATCTCACAAAAAATTAATTGGCTAGAAAAAAATTCATCAATATTGAAAAAAATTTGTCGAGGAATTGAACGAGAAACACTTAGAATCAAACAAAATGGAGATTTTTCAAATAATAAACATCCATATGAACTCGGATCTTCTTTAACTCATAAATGGATTACAACTGATTTTTCTGAAAATTTATTAGAATTTGTTACTCCACCCACTAATAGTATAGACTATTTGTTAAATTTCTTAAGAGATATTCATTCTTTTGTCGCATATAAAAACAAAAAAGAATTAATGTGGCCCTTTAGTATTCCATATATTTATACAAAATCAACAAATATTCAAATAGCAAACTATGGTACCTCTAATTATGGAGCATTTAAAACTCTTTATAGAAAAGGTTTAAAAATAAGATATGGAGATTTAAAGCACACTATTTCAGGTATACATTACAATTTTTCATTACCAATAGCTTTCTGGAAAAAAGAAAAAAAAGACAACATAGACAACATATCATCAGGTTATTTAAATTTAATTCGTAATTATTATCGATTTGGTTGGATTGTTCCATATTTATTTGGAGCATCACCTGCAATATCAAAACATTTCTTAACACATCAAAAACATGAATTCAAAAAAAACAAAGAAGGAGTTTTTTATTTGCCTTGGTCCACTTCATTAAGGATTAGTGATATGGGTTATACCAACGCTTCTATTGAAAATTTAAATATTACATTTAATGATTTAGAATCGTACATTAATTGTGTACAAGTAGCAATGAATACTCCATGTAAAAAATTTTCTAATTTAGGATTGAAAAATCACCTTGGAGAACTTCAGCAATTAAATACCAATATATTACAGTTGGAAACAGAGTTATATACACAAATTAGACCTAAAAGATCTACTAATTACGGAGAATCACTCTTAGAAGCCTTAAAAAATAGAGGAATTGAATATGTAGAAATACGCTCTTTAGATGTCAATCCATTTTCATCAATTGGAATTAATAAAAACCAAATACTTTTATTAGACTTATTTTTAATCTGGTGTGCGTTGATAAATGCGCCAGAAACAAAAAAAACAGATTTTTCATTTATAATGCAAAATTGGAAAACAATTATTTTTGAAGGAAGAAGGCCAAATCAAAAAGTTTATGTCAACGAAAATAAAAGTTTTCAATTAAAAAAAGTTGGCGAAAGAATATTTCAAGATTTAAAAAAAATTGCTGTCATCCTTGATGATCAATGTAAAAATTTAGACTATCAAAATGTATGTGATAAACAAATTCTTTGTTTCCAAGATCCAGAATTAACTTATTCAGCTAAATTTTTAAAAATGTTTGTTGAAAATAATGAAATTAAAAAAAGAGGATTAAATTTAGCTAAAATATATCATAATCAATTTATTAATCAATTTCATTACAATATAAATAAAAAAATTCTTGAAAATGAAACTATTTACTCTCATAAAAAACAAATACAAATAGAAAAAAACGAAACGTTATCTTTAAAAGATTATATAAAATAATAACTTGTTCTCCCATGCTAAATTAAACATGGGGAAATTATGAATCATTTAATATAATTGTCCATAGTGTTATTAAAAAATTAAAACAAATTATTTTTTTTTAAATATATATCAAAAATTATAAATTTTTATTGAGATAATTCGCCGACTTTATCTAATTTTTCCCATGGAAATTCTTCTCTTCCAAAATGTCCATATACAGATGTTTGAAAATAAATCGGTTGAAGTAAATTAAGCATTTTAATCAACCCATACGGTCGTAAATCGAAAATATCTCGAATTAAATTAATCAATGTTTTATTACTCAATTTTCCAGTTCGAAAAGTTTCAACCATAATAGAAGTAGGTTCAGCAACTCCAATAGCATATGACAACTGAATTTCACAACGATCTGCTAAACCTGCCGCTACAATATTTTTAGCTACATATCTAGCAGCATATGCTGCAGATCGATCCACTTTAGATGGATCTTTACCAGAAAAAGCTCCACCACCATGTCTAGACATTCCACCATAAGTATCCACAATAATTTTTCGACCTGTTAAACCACAATCTCCCATAGGACCGCCGATAACAAATCTTCCAGTTGGATTAATGAAAAATTTAGTATTTCTTGTTAACCATTTTTTTGGTAAAACTGGTTTAATAATTTCTTCCATAACAGCTTCTTTTAACACTTTTTGACTAATATTTTCTTTATGTTGAGTAGAAAAAACGACTGTATCAATTCCTATTACATTGCCATTTTTGTATTTAAATGTAACCTGGCTTTTAGCATCTGGTCTTAACCAAGGTAAAATATTTTTTTTTCTTAATTCAGATTGTTTCTTAACTAATAAATGAGCATAAGTAATTGGTGCAGGCATTAAAACTTCTGTTTCATTGGTAGCATATCCGAAAATTATACCTTGATCTCCAGCACCTTGTTCTAGAGGATCAGAACGATCAATTCCTTGCGTAATGTCGGGTGATTGCTTTCCTATAGCACTTAATATAGCGCAAGAATTTGCATCAAAACCTGTTTCTGAATTAATATAACCAATATTATTAATAGTATTTCGAGTAATTTCTTCAACATCTACCCAAGCAGTAGTAGTAATTTCCCCTCCAATTAAAACCATTCCTGTTTTTACATAAGTTTCACAAGCAACTCTTGCTTTAATATCTTGCTGCATAATAGCGTCTAATAAAGCATCAGAAATTTGATCAGCAATTTTATCTGGATGACCTTCTGAAACTGATTCGGATGTAAAAAGATATTCGTTCATTGTATTGTGTATGCCTTTTAATTAAAATTAATTAAATATATTTAAATTAATATTTTTTAAAAATATATGTTAATATACATAATTATTTTAAATGTTTTATTGAAACAACGCTCAAATAAAATATTTATAAAGTAAAAAATAATTAATAACTTACATTAATAACTTAATATAAAGTTTAATATAAAAATGATTAAAAAAATATTTCTTATCTTCATCAGTATGTTTTTTTTTAATTGTTATAAAAAAAACAATATAAAAAAAAATAATATAAAAAATTTTCAACAAGCTAAAATATTAGCAGTTAAAATACATAAAAATGCTCCTGGAACATTTTATTGCGGATGTAAAATTATTTGGAATGGTAAAAAAGGCGTTCCTAATTTATCATCGTGTGGATATAAAATTCGAAAAAATAAAAATCGGGCTACTAGAATTGAATGGGAGCATGTTGTTCCAGCATGGCAATTTGGACATCAAAAAAAATGTTGGAAAAAAGGAGGAAGAAAAAAATGCACCAAAGACAAAAATTATAGAAATATTGAACTTGATTTGCATAACTTACAACCTTCTATTGGAGAAATTAACGCAGATCGATCTAACTTTATGTATCATGAATTAAAAATAAATACAAAACAATATGGAAAATGTGATATCAAAATAGATTTCAGAAAAAAACTAGTCGAACCACCTAAAATTGCTAAAGGTGTTATAGCTCGAACTTATTTTTATATGAGTAAAATGTATGATATTAAATTATCTTCAAAAGAAAAAAAACTATTTAAAAAATGGAATCTGAATTTTCCAGTAAGTAAATGGGAATGTATAAGAGAAAATTTAATATTTAAAATACAAGGTAATCATAATAATTATGTTTTTAAACAATGTCGTAAATAATATATTATTTTTTTAAAAATGAAAAATCGTATCCCACGAATTTATATTGATAAACATTTTACAATTAATGAAAAAATAATTTTAGATGAATCTAATAGACATTATATAACAAAAGTATTACGCATGAATATTCAAGATATATTAGAGATATTTAATAATACTAATTATATTTTTTTATCTAAAATTATCGAAGTTGAAAATAAAAAATTAATTATTTTAATTTTAAAAAAAGAAAAAAAAAATATTGAATCTCCATTATTTATTCATTTAGGATTAGTTATTACAAAAAATGAAAAAATGAATTTTGCCATTCAAAAATCTGTCGAATTAGGTGTTCATACAATTACTCCAATATTTTCTCAATATTGCAATTTTAACCGAAATAAACAAAACATTTCAAAAAAAAATATTTATTGGAAAAATATAATAATTTCAGCATGTCAACAATGCAAGCGTAACATGATTCCAAAAATAAATAATTCGGAAAATATTCAAACATGGTGCAAAAAATCAAATAAAAATGAAACAAAAATTGTTTTAGATCCAAAATCTAGAAGAAATATTAATCAGTTATCCAAACATAATAATTACTTCCGATTATTAATCGGATGTGAAGGTGGATTTTCAGAATTAGAAATGCAAAAAATAATTAAATGCAATTTTATTCCAATTAGGCTAGGACCTAGGATTTTAAGAACAGAAACAGCTGCAGTTGCAGCAGTAACTGCTTTACAAATAAAATTTGGTGATTTTGGTTAATTAAGAAGTTATATAAAAATAGATTTTAATAAAAAACTTTTTATAGAAAAAATAATTAATTTAATATTTTTAAGTAATCTATATAGAAAATCTATTTTTCTATAATTTTTACACCATTATTTGTTCCCATTAATATTACATCTGCACCTCTTAAAGCAAATAAACCAACAGTTACAACTCCCGGTAATAAATTAATTTTTTTTTCTATCAAAACAGGATCATGTATACATAAGTTATGTACATCTAAAATTATATTACCATTATCTGTAATAACATTTTTCCTAATTCTTGGTTTTCCTCCTATTTTAATTACTTCATTAGAAATAAAAGATGAAGCTGCTGGTATTACTTCAATAGGTAATGGAAAAGAGCCTAATATATTTACTTTCTTTGTTTCATCTATAATACAAATAAATTTTTTAGCAATTGCAGCAATAATTTTTTCTTTAGTTAAAGCAGCACCTCCACCTTTAATCATTTGCATGCTACTATTAATTTCATCAGCACTGTCAATATAAATCTCTAATGAATTAAAGGTATTTAAATTTAAAATATTATTAATGCCTTTACTTTTTAACAATATTGTTGAAGAATCTGAACTAGAAACAACTCCAGATATTAAATGTTTTATTGTGCTTAAAGCTTCAATAAAATGAAAAACTGTGCTTCCTGTACCCACTCCTATCACAGTTCCAGGAGAAATATAATTCAAAGCGGCCCATGCCGCTTGTTTTTTATATTCATTTAAATTCATAATATAAAAACCTATTTTATTTTAGATAAATTTTAGATTAGAAATTTTGAAGTAAAATCGAATATTAATTTAAAAAATATAATATTTATACAATACTAAAATAGTTTGTATTTAAAAAATATTTCTTGTAAGAAAATCAAAAGAAAAAAATTAGATGGCTGGGGTACCTGGATTCGAACCAGGGATGCCGGTATCAAAAACCGGTGCCTTAACCACTTGGCTATACCCCAAAAAAAAGATAAAATATACGGGAGGCGAGATTTGAACTCGCATACCTTACGGCGCCAGAACCTAAATCTGGTGCGTCTACCTATTTCGCCACTCCCGCGTAAAACTTTTAGTTTTTAAAATATTAGTAGTAGCTACGACGGGATTTGAACCCATGACCCCAGCGTTATGAGTGCTGTGCTCTAACCAACTGAGCTACGTAGCCATTTAAAATAAATAATTAATTTATTTTTTTAAATTAATTATTTTTTTATTCTATAATAAATAAAATAAATTATCAATATAATTATCAATTTCAAAAATATTTTAAAATTAAAAAGTATTTATATTTATTTTTTAATTATATTTTAATAAATTAAACTATGGAAAACAATGAAAACTACAATTAAAAAATATAGTAATAATTTTATTTATAATATTATTAAAGAAGATTTAAAAAGAAATAAATATTTTTCATTACATACTCGTTTCCCCCCTGAGCCTAATGGATATCTTCATATTGGACATGCTAAATCAATATGCTTAAATTTTGAACTAGCAAAATTATATAATGGATATTGCAATCTTCGTTTTGATGATACTAATCCTCTTAAAGAAAATATTAAATATATTAATTCAATTATAAATGATATTAAATGGTTAGGTTATACATGGAGTAAAAAAATTTATTATTCTTCTGAGTATTTTTTACAATTATATGAATATGCAAAAGAACTAATAAAAAAAGATTTAGCATATGTAGATCAATTAACAAAAGAACAAATACGTGAATATAGAGGAACATTAACTACCCCTGGGAAAAATAGCCCTTATAGAAATAGAAATATTGAAGAAAATTTGAAATTGTTTGAAAAAATGAAAAAAGGAAATTTTAATGAAGGAGAAGCTTGTTTAAGAGCTAAAATTGATATGAGTTCTTCATGCATGATAATGCGTGATCCTGTATTATACAGAATTCTTCACACACAACACCACCAAACAAAAGAAAAATGGTGTATTTATCCTATGTATGATTTTGCACATTGTATTTCTGATTCAATAGAGGGAATTACACATTCTTTTTGTACCTTAGAATTTCAAGATAATAAACTTTTATATAATTGGATTTTAAAAAACATTAGCGTTGTAAATCACCCAAAACAATATGAATTTGCAAGATTAAATTTAAAATATTCCATTTTATCAAAAAGAAAAATCCAAATACTTATTGAAAAAAAAATAATTAATAATTGGGATGATCCCCGAATACAAACTATTGCCGGTCTAAGAAGAAAAGGATATACCGCCTCTTCCATTCGAAAATTTTGTGAAAAAATTGGTGTTACTAAACAAAATAATTTAATAGAGTTTTCTATGTTAGAATATTGTATTAGAAACGAACTAAATGAAAAAGCTATACGTACTATGGCTGTCTTAGAACCTATAAAATTATATTTATATAATCTTGATGATAACTACCAAGAAATTTTTACCGTTCCAAACCATCCTAAAAAACCAGAATTAGGCACTCATGAAATTATTTTTACTAATACAATATATATTGAGCAAGAGGATTTCAAAGAAAAATATGAAAAAAATTATAAAAGATTAAAAATTGGAGAAGAAGTACGTTTAAGATATGCATATATAATTAAAGCAGAAAAAATAGAAAAAGATAAAAATGGAAATATTATACAAATAATATGCTTTTGTGATCTTAATACACTAGGTAAAAAACCAACTGATAGAAAAAATCCAGCAGTAATACATTGGATTTCAAAAAAAAATTCATTTTTATCAGAATTTAGATTATATGAAAAATTATTTAATATACATAATCCCGAACAAGAAAAAAATTTTTTATCTTTTTTAAATCCTAATTCAATCACTATTAAACATGGTTTTATTGAAAAAAAAATAAGTGAAAAAATACAAAAAAAAATAACAAATATTAATTTATTTTTTCAATTTGAAAGAGTTGGATATTTTTGCTTAGATGTAATTGATTCAAAAAAAAATAAACTAATATTCAATAGAACTGTGAATTTACGAGATATATGGAATATCAAAAAAAAATAATCAACATAATTTATTAAAATATATATACCGTCTCATTAATCAATTAATTTGTTTGATTAATATAATTTAATTAAAGATTTTAATCTTTAAATTTACCTTTATATTTCAACTAATATTTTTACATTTAGAATGACTAAAAATTATATTTTTATTACTGGTGGTGTTGTTTCATCTTTAGGAAAGGGTATTGCAGCAGCTTCTTTAGGCGCTATATTAGAAGCTAGAGATCTAAAAATAACTATTATGAAGTTAGATCCGTATATTAATGTAGATCCTGGAACTATGAGTCCTACACAACACGGAGAAGTATTTGTCACTGAGGATGGAGCTGAAACTGATTTGGACTTGGGGCATTATGAACGATTTATTCGGACAAAAATGACATATTTAAACAATTTTACAACAGGTAGTATTTACTCTGAAGTATTAAAAAAAGAAAGAAGAGGGGATTATTTAGGTGCTACTATTCAAGTGATACCTCACATTACTAATGCTATTAAGGAAAGAATTATATTATGCTCGGAAAAAAGTGATGTTATACTTGTCGAAGTAGGTGGAACAGTTGGGGATATTGAATCTTTACCATTTCTAGAAGCAATTCGACAAATAGCAGTTGATATTGGAAGAAAAAATGTAATTTATATACATTTGACTCTTGTACCTTATATTGAAACAGCTGGTGAAGTAAAAACCAAACCTACACAACATTCTGTAAAAGAATTACTATCTATTGGAATACAACCAGATATTTTAATTTGTAGATCGACAAAAGATATACCAATAAATGAAAGAAAAAAAATAGCTCTTTTTTGCAATGTTCCAGTTAATGCAGTGATATCATTAAAAGACGTTAGTTCCATTTATACAATTCCAAAACTATTAAAAAACCAAAAACTAGATAACTACATTTGTAAATATTTTAAGTTAAATGTTCCTGAAGCTAATTTGAAAGAATGGGAAAAAGTTATTTATGAAGAGAAAAATTCTCATCATGTAATTACTATTGGTATTATTGGTAAGTATATCAAATTACCTGATGCATATAAATCAGTTATAGAAGCGCTGAAACACGCGGGTCTAAAAAATAAAATTCAAGTAAACATAAAACTAATTGATGCCCAAGAAATAGAAGATAAAAATTTTCAATCTTTACAAAATCTTAATGGTATTTTAATACCTGGAGGTTTTGGAGATCGAGGTATTATAGGAAAAATATTATCAGTAAAATACGCTAGAGAAAATAATATTCCATATTTTGGAATCTGTTTAGGCATGCAAATAGCAATTATAGAATTTGTACAAAATGTAATAGGTATTAAAGATGCAAACTCTACCGAATTCGACCCTCAATGTAAGTTTCCTATCATTGATTTAATTAAAAAACAAAGTAATAACATAAAATATGTCATGAAACATAAACAAAGAAAAAATTCTAATTTAGGAGGTACTATGAAACTAGGTAGCCAACCTTGTAAATTAACTTCTAATAGTTTATCCCACAAATTATATAAAAAAGATGTTATTTTAGAGAGGCATCGACATCGGTATGAAGTAAATAATATTTTGTTAAAAAAAATTGAAAAATTTGGACTTAAAATTGCAGGTCGCTCAAAAAACAACAATGTGGTTGAAATTATAGAAATACCAAATCATCCCTGGTTTCTTGGTTGTCAATTTCATCCTGAATTTACTTCTACTCCCCGTGATGGACATCCACTATTTATTGATTTTATAAAATCAGCAAAACAATACAAAAATGCTAAATATACGAAGGTAAAAAATGTTTAAAATAACAAATATTATAGGACGTGAAATTCTAGATTCTAGAGGAAACCCTACAGTAGAAACTGAAGTTCATTTAACAGGAGGGTCTATTGGTTTGGCATCTGTGCCTTCTGGAGCTTCTACTGGATCCTTAGAAGCTTTAGAATTGCGTGATCAAGATAAAAATCGTTTTATGGGAAAAGGTGTATTAAAGGCAGTTAAATTAATTAATAAAGATATTCGCCATGCCTTAATCAATAAAAACGCTGACGATCAAAATTACATTGATCAAATTATGATTAATTTAGATGGTACTAAAAATAAATCCAATTTAGGTTCTAATTCTATTTTATCTGTATCTTTAGCTGTTGCAAAAGCAGTTGCATCTTCTAAAAGAATGCCTGTATATCAATATATATCGGAATTAAACAATTCATCAGGTATTTTTTCTATGCCACTACCAATGATTAATGTTATTAATGGGGGAGTACATGCAAATAACAACATTGATCTTCAAGAATTTATGATACAACCTATTAGTGCAAAATCAATCAAAGAAGCAATACGTATGGGAGCGGAAATATTTCATACATTAGGAAATTTACTTAAAGAGAAAGGGATGAGCACCGCAGTAGGTGATGAAGGTGGTTACGCTCCTAATTTAAAATCTAATGAAGAAGCTTTAAATATAATTCAAGACACAATACATAGAACTAAATATAAGTTAGGAAGAGATATCACATTAGCTATAGATTGTGCTGCTTCTGAATTATATAACAAAAATAATAAAAAATATCAATTTAAAGGGGAAAAGAAAGAATTTAATTCAACAGAGTTTACTCATTATTTACAAAAATTATGTAAAAAATATCCCATTATTTCTATTGAAGATGGTCAAAATGAATCTGATTGGGAAGGGTTTTCATATCAAACTAAAATTTTAGGAAATAATATACAATTAGTAGGAGATGATTTGTTTGCAACAAATATAAAACTTTTAAAAAAGGGAATTCAAAAAGAAGCAGGAAACGCTATTCTAATCAAGTTAAATCAAATAGGAACATTAACAGAAACAATTGAAACTATAAAAATGGCAAAAAAAGCTAATTATAGTACTATTATTTCTCATCGTTCTGGTGAAACTGAAGATGCTATAATAGCTGATCTAGCAGTAGGAACAGCATCTGGTCAAATTAAAACAGGATCTATGTGTCGTTCTGACAGAACATCAAAATATAACCAACTAATTAGAATTGAAGAAAATTTAGGCACAAAAAACGCACCTTTCTATAATTTAAGAAAAGTAAAATCATCTTTTTCAACATTATAAAATTTTTGAAAGAGAATCAGGTATTCAAATAAATATACCTGTTTCTCAATAAATTTAATTTTATTAATTAATTGATAAATTAAAATATTATGAATTATCTAACTAATAAAATTTTTAAAGTGTATAAAAACCATTATATTAGTAAAATATTAATTTTTATTGAGCAATAAAAGTGAAGTAATAAATTAAAATATTGAAATAAAAAAAAATATATTTAAATTTATTTTACATAGCTTTTAGTTTTTAAATATATCTAAAATAAAATTTTATTTAATTGAAATAATATAAAATCTTAATAAAAATTAAGTTTTTAGATCACCTTAAACTTTTTAATTTAACGCTTCAATAATAAAATTTTTTATTGTTTAAGTGCTATAAGTTCAATAGTAATTTAATTGGTTACGTCTTTATAAATACGATAAAATAATAATTTTTACATTACTACAATTTATTATATTAATTTTTTAGACATATTTATTAGATAATGTTTTGGAAAATTTACATTTTTAAATATAATAGTATTTGTTATATTTATATATTTTTTGAAAATTAAATTTTAATGCTGTTTTAATTTTATATTTGGAAATAATTTTAACAAATTAATTGGATTTCCTTTAAATCTTATTTCAAAATACAATTTTGACAAATGATTATCTAAACATCCAATAGTAGATATTTTTTGATTTTCAGATACTTGGTCATTTAATTTAATAAAAATATTTTTATTAAATCCATACATACTTAAATAATTATTAGCATGTTTAATAATAATTAATTTTCCATAATTTTTAAAAGTGTCACCAATATAAACTACTTTTCCCTTTGCAACTGAAAAAACAGATTGCCCCTGAACTCCTTCTATTTCTAAGCCTTGATTATTAGCAGAATAATTATAAAAAAAACTCATACGTGTGTTTTTTACGGGCCAAAACCAATGTTCAGAAAAAATGTGTTTTTTAATAATAATATTATTTTTTTCGTGATAATTTTTATTGTAAAACAAACATATCTCTTTAAATAATATATTTTTATTTAAAAGATTGATAATATTTATTTGTTTATTTACACAAATTGTAGATAAAATATTTTTTTTATTGCTATTACTAAAAATTATATAATTTATTTTATTTTTATTAACAACTAAAATATCGTTTACTAATATTTTTTGACCAACTAATATTTTATAAGGTTTATGAAAACTATTCTGTGACAATAGTCTATTAAAATTATAATGAAGACGTTTTGAAATAGAATATAAAGTGTCATTTTTTTTTACAATATAAAATAAATGAAAAATTTTATCCTTTAAAAGTCCAATATAATCTATGTTATCAATAATGACTGAATATATTTTAGAATTTTTTTGATTTTTTTGAAAAAATAAACAATATTTTTTTTCATGTTTTTTTTTAAGTTATTTTTACAACTTAAAATTTTTTGATTGCTAAAATAAATATTTTTTTTATATCTAAATATATCATTCGCAAATATATCGTCATTATAAATAAATAAAATAAAAATTAATAAAAATAATTTATTTTTAAAAACATTAAATTTCATTAAATTACACCATTTTATTATATAAACAACAAATGTTACTAAATATTTTTTATTAAATTACATTTAAACATATATAGCATATATTACTTTAAACGAAATCATTCTAAATATTTTTTTTATATTTGAATAACATTACAATTGATTGGCATGCAATACCTTCTTTTCTTCCAATACATCCTATTTGCTTAGAACTTGTAGATTTAATGCTAATATTATTTATTTCAGTCTTTAAATCATTTGCTAAATTGGTTCTCATTAACAAAATATAAGATAACATCTTTGGGCTTTCAGCGATAATAGTGCTATCTACGTTAGATATATAATAATTTTTTAAATAAATTTTTTCCCAAATATATTTTAATAAAATCCTACTATCAATATCTTTATATTCTTTTTTTGTACTTGGAAAAAAGGTTCCGATATCTCCCATTGCCACAGCTCCTAATAACGCATCTATTAACGAATGTATTAATACATCACCATTAGAATGAGCAATTAATCCTGTATGATTAGGAATATTCACACCTCCAATAACTAGTGGTTTTAAACTTCCAAATGCATGCAAATCAAAACCATATCCAATTCTCATGATATAATAAGTCCTTCTAATCGTTAGATAATTCATCAAGGTAAATTTCAGCATAAATGAGATCTTCAGGAAAAGTAATTTTAATATTTTTATAACTACCCAAAATAATCAACGGATTATATCCACAATATTCTAAAGCCGACGATTCATCTGTTATATCAATATTATCTCGAATAATTTTTGATAAGCAAAATCGCAACAAATTTGTTGGAAATAATTGAGGAGTTAAAGCATTCCATAATTTTTTTCGAGAAATAGTATGTGATATTTTTTTAGTATTATGAGAAACATATTTTATAGTATCGCATGTTGGTCGCGCTAAAATACCACCTACTTTAGTTTTTCCAATGATAGAAATTAATTTTTCTAAATCCTTATAACTCAAACAAGGCCGAACAGCATCATGAACTATTACCCAATCGGCATTTATTGGTAGAACTAATCCTGATAACACCGAATAAATTCTTTTATTACCACCAATTACAGATGTAATTCGTATATTAGACGCTATAGACAATTTATGAAAATATTTATCTCTTTTATTTAAGCTAACAATGACTTGAACTATACTAGGATGCGATAATAATGTAGTTAAAGTATATTCAAGAATAGTACGATTTTTAATTTTTATATATTGTTTGGGAATATCTAACAACATTCTCTTACCTATTCCTGCAGCCGGTACAATAGCTACAATTTTCGGTTTAAAGTTATTCCGAAATCTCATTTTATACCTAATGATACTATGTATTAATTAAAAATTTTAATCTTTAATTTTATCATTTAAATTTTGAATTTCTAGAAGTAGTTTATTATTTTCTACTTCAAGATCTTTATTTGTTTTTTTTTGAATTATAATTTTTTTATAAATTTTTATATAATCTAAAATACCATTTTTTCCAACCCAAAGAGAATATTGCAACCAAATAAACAATAAAAATAAAAATATTTTCAATATTCTCATATCGTTACTCTAAATAATTTTTTATAAAATTAAAATATTTTATGAATATGTAGAAAAAAATATAATATTATTTATATATAACTGCTGGATTAAATTTTTAACGTTTTCTTCCAAAGAAATTGTACCATCTAAATAAATATCAGGTTTTTCTGGTGCTTCATATACAGAGTTTATACCGGTGAAATTACATATTTCATTAGAACGAGATTTTTTATATAATCCTTTAGGATCACGATCCTCACAAATATTAATAGGAGTATCAATAAAAACTTCGATAAAATTATCTTTTCCTATAATCTTAGAAGCTATTAACCTTTGCTGTTTATATGGAGAAATAACAGAAACTAAAACCATAATACCTGCATCTAACATTAATTTAGACACTTCTGAAATACGTCGAATATTTTCATTTCGATCACAAGAAGAAAAAGTTAAATCTGAACATAATCCAGATCTCACATTATCTCCATCTAATACATAAGTATTAATATTATGTTTAAATAATATTTTTTCTAATATATTAGAAATCGTAGATTTACCTGATCCTGATATTCCTGTAAACCATATTACTTTAGATTTGTAACCATTTTTAGTTTCTCGTATTATACGGTTAATGTCATATTTTTGAAAAACAACATTGTTTGAAAAGTTATTATTCATTTCAATTAAGCCTATAATTTATTTTGTATATTCCAATTCGGAAAATATTTTATAATTAAATTATACAAATCTAATTCAAAATCTTTCATATTATTTTTAAAAATAATATTTTTATTTTTTGAAGATTTTCTAATCATACCTGCTCCTACTGTGGTATTTTTTAAAAAATCAATAAAAATTAAATTCCCTGTAAATTTATTTTTTTTATAATCATCAAACAACATAGGTTTACTAAACATAATTTTAATTCTTCCAATACTATTTAATAGTAATGAATTAGATTTATTTTTAATTAGAGTATTCACATTTATTTGAAATAAAATTTCTTTAATATAAGCACGTGTTTTTTTCCCTGATAATTTTATATTATATGATTGTCCTACTTTTAACGGATCTTCAGACATCCAAACAACATCAACAATAGCCTCTTGAGAGGGTTGTAAATCAGAGTTGATATTTACAAAAAAATCACCTCGACTAATATCTATATTGTCTTTTAAAACTATTGTAATTGCTTCACCAGCATTTGCGACCTCTAAATCTTGATGAAACATTAAAATACGTGAAACGCAAGAATTGATATTAATAGGTAATATTTTTATTAACTGACCCACTTTAATAGTACCGGAAAATAAAGTACCCGAATAACCACGAAAATTTGAATTTGGACGATTTACATACTGAATTGGAAATCTTACTTCTTTTGAGCAAATATTATTTTTAATATCTATCGTTTCTAAAAGTTTTAACAATGTATAACTTTTATACCAAGGCATAAATTGACTTGAAAAAACAATATTTTCACCTGTTAAAGCAGATATAGGAACAAAAAAAATTTTTAAATTTTTAGGAAGTTTAAGAGAAAACAAAAGAAAATTTTTTTTTATACTTAAAAACATTTTTTCACTATAATTAACTAAATCCATCTTATTAACAGCAACTACTAAATATTTAATGCCGAGTAAAGAAGATATAAAACTATGTCGACAAGTTTGTTCTGATAATCCTTTTTTTACATCAATTAAAATAACAGACAGATCACAAGTAGAAGCTCCGGTAACCATATTACGAGTATATTGTTCATGACCCGGTGTATCAGCTATAATAAATTTACGTTTATCAGTTGAAAAATAACGATATGCCACATCAATAGTAATTCCTTGTTCTCTTTCTGATTGCAATCCATCAACTATAAGAGCAAGATCAAGATTTTCTCCTTGTGTGCCATGCCGTTTACTATCTTGCTTTAACGAAGATAATTGATCATCATAAATTTGTTTAGTATCATGCAATAAACGACCAATTAAAGTGCTTTTTCCATCATCTACACTACCGCATGTCAAAAATTTTAATAAAGTTTTTTTTTCATTTGAATATATCCAATTTTTAAAAAAATCGAATGAATTAATATTTTTTATATTAACATTAGTATTCATTTTTAAATTCAACCTATATTCAGTATACTTATTAAAAATAACCCTGTCTTTTTTTAGATTCCATTGAATTTTTTTGATCATAATCAATAGATCTACCTGTTCTTTCGCTAGTTTTAGTAATAAGTGTCTCTTTAATTACATCTTCGAGAGTTTGAGCGGTCGATTCAATAGCACTAGTCAAAGGCCAACAACCTAATGTTCTAAATCTAACCATTTTATGAGTAATTTTTTCATTCATATTAATTTTTATACGTTCATCATTGATTACTAAAAGAACTCCATTTCTTTCTAAGACTGGACGTATAGCTGCAAAATATAAAGGAACGATTTCAATTTTCTCTAAAAAAATATATTGCCAAACATCTAATTCAGTCCAATTTGATAGTGGAAAAACACGAATATTTTCTCCTTTATTTATTTGGCTATTGTAATTCCACCATAATTCTGGGCGTTGTTTTTTGGGATCCCACTGATGGAGAGAATCTCGAAATGAATAAATACGTTCTTTAGAACGAGATTTTTCTTCATCTCTTCTAGCTCCCCCAAATGCAGCATCAAACTTATATTTATTAATTGCTTCTTTTAATGCATCTGTTTTCATTATATCAGTATATTTTGAACTATTATCTTTAAAAGGATCTAAATCTAATGATTGCCCTTTTGTATTACGATGTATAATTAATTCTAAATTATCACTTTGAGAAATATAATCTCTAAAAGTATACATTTCTTTAAACTTCCATCCAGTATCTACATGTAGAAGTGGAAATGGTAAACGTCCAGGATAGAAAGATTTTTTTGCAAGATGTAACATAACAGAAGAATCTTTACCAATAGAATAAAGCATAACAGGGTTTTCAAATTCTGCTATTACTTCTCTTATTATATAAATACTTTCTGCTTCTAATTGACGTAAATGAGTAATATTTTTTTTAAACATTATGTTTTCTTATATTATTGAAGAAATATTTTTAATATTTTGAGTATTAGAAAAATCTTTAAACCATTCTAGTTTTTTATGTAATGCAACTACGTTTCCTATAATTAATAAAGATGGACTAACAATTAGTTTAAATATTTTGTCAATTTCATCCAATCGTCCTATAATTACTTCTTGATTTATAGTAGTACCTTGGCTAATAATTGCGATAGGAGTAGATTTTAAACGACCATGTAAAATAAGTTGTTTAGAAATTTCTAAAGCTTGTAAACGTGCCATATAAATCACTAATGTATAAGAAGAATCGGACAATATAGGCCAATTATTTTTAATATTTTTCATACATTTGTAACCTGTAATAAATACCACTCCTTCTGCATAATTACGATGAGTTAATGGTATACCAGAATAAGCGGATGCACCGATTCCAGCTGTAATTCCAGGGATAACTTGAATATTAATATTTGCATTTTTTGCGGCCTCTAATTCCTCACCTCCTCGACCAAATATAAAAGAATCTCCTCCTTTTAAACGAACAACTTTTTTACCTTGTTTAGCTAAAAAAATTAATAATTTTATTATTTTTTCTTGTGTAATACTTTTTATTCCAGCTCGCTTTCCTACATAAATACATTTTGCATCTCTACGAATAAGGTTTAATATATCTTGAGAAATTAAGTTATCATATAAAACCACATCTGCTTCTTGCATAACTTGCAAGGCTCTCAAAGTTAATAAATCACTATTCCCAGGACCAGCTCCAACTAAAATAATTTCCCCTATTAATGCATCAGGTTTATCAATCATTTTTTCTAAATTGCAAATAGCTTCTTTTTCTTTTCCATTAATAATATTTTGAACAAAAACACTATTAAATAATTTTTCCCAAAAACGTTTTCTTTCTAACAAATTAGAAAAACGTTTTTTAATTATGGAACGAAATTGTCCGGCAATTTTAGCAACATTTCCAAATCTTTTTGGAAACATTGCTTCAATTTTTTGACGTAATAACCGAAGTAGTACTGGTGCTGTTCCACATGATGAAATAGCTATTAATATAGGAGAACGATTTATAATAGAGGGAAAAATAAACGAACATTTTGATTGGTCATCTACTACATTCACTAATATTTTAAATTCACTACATTTTTTAAAAATTTTTTTATTTAATTCAGTGTTATTAGTAGCTGCAATGACTAAAAAAACATTTTTTAAATAAGATGTTTTAAATTTTTGAGAAATCCAAAAAACTTTTTTTTGAGATAATAAAGATTTAATTTCTGAGCATAAATTTTTTGAAATAATATTAATTACTGCATGTGCACTTAATAATAACTTTATTTTATTAAAAGCAACATCACCAGCACCGATTACCAGTATATTTTTATATTTTAAATCTAAAAAAATAGGTAAATAATCCACGTTAAATCCATAAATATAATGAAAAATTTATATAAATTTTAAAGTTTATTCTTTATTGTTATTATGCAATCCACATTCACGTTTTAAACCAAAAAATCGTGTTTCTTCTTCAAACATACCAGGCTCATATTTTTTAGTGGTATGTATATCTCCTACAGATACATAACCTTCTTTTAATAAAGGATGATTATCTAAATTATTGTCTTTAATATATTTATAAATTTCATGATTAGACCAATCTAAAATCGGTAGAATTTTAAATACTCCATTTTGAATAGAAACATACGATAAATTACTTCTACTCTTAGATTGTTGATGACGAAGCCCTGAAAACCATGTCTTTACTGATAGCTCTTGAAAAGCTAATTTCATTGGTTTGATTTTGTTAATTTTATTATATAAATCAATTCCTTTGATTCCTTGCTCCCATAATTTCCCATATCTTGCT
The DNA here is from genome assembly GCF_039388985.1 of Buchnera aphidicola (Aphis aurantii). Classification (NCBI taxonomy): domain Bacteria; kingdom Pseudomonadati; phylum Pseudomonadota; class Gammaproteobacteria; order Enterobacterales; family Erwiniaceae; genus Buchnera; species Buchnera aphidicola. The sequence continues at coordinate 455,012 of NZ_CP135021.1, forward strand.
TCTTGCCATGCTGGTGAAATCTTTGATCGAAAAACTTTTAAATTTAAATTTAATTTTGTTTTAATTTTATCAATAAAATGATATGTTTGAGGAAATAAATAACCTGTATCAATTAATATAACTGGAATTTTAGGATTCTGCTTAACTACAAGATGCAATAAAACAACTGACTGAATACCAAAACTAGAAGATATTATATGTATACTAGGTAATATTTTTAATGCCCAAGATATACGTTCTTCCGCTGAATATTTTGATATTAACATATTAGATTCAGACAAAAATTCTTTTTTTTTTACAATCTATAAGATTAATATTTTTACAATCAAAATAAGACATTTTTCGTTATTAACTCCAAAAATCATGAATAGGATTAATAATTTCTTTTACAATTTTTTTTCTAATAACAAAATCACCAAAATCTTCATTTTCTTTTCGATAAATAGACCAATTTTTTATTAAAAATTCCAAATGAACTAAAATTTCTTTTTCTGTAATATTTTCTTGGTATATTTTTGGAATTCTACTCCCAATTCTATTTCCACCTATGTATAAATTATATTTACCTATAGCTTTTCCAATTAAACCAATTTCGGCTAATAAAGATCTTCCGCAACCATTAGGACATCCTGATACACGTAAAATAATCACTTCTTTTTCTACACCATATTTTAACATGATATTTTCTACTTTAGTAATAAACATCGACAACATACGCTCTGCTTCTGCCATTGCTAACGGACAAGTCGGGAAAGAAACACAAGCCATTGAATTTTCACGTAATTTACTAATTTTTTTAATTAATCCATAAGCTATTGCAATTTTTTCAATTTTACTTTTATTTTCGCTTAGTATTTCTGATATAATGATATTTTGATTTGATGTAATTCTAAATTTTCCATTATGAATATTTGCAATTTTTAACAATCCCGACTTTAATAATTGATCTTTATTATCACATACACGTCCGTTCTGTACAAATATTGTTAAACTCCAGTTATTGTTAATATCTTTTTTCCAACCGATTTTATCTCCTCTAGTGGTAAATGAATAAGGACGAATCAATTCAAAAGTTATATTTGCTCTTGTTTCGACTTCTTTTTTAAATACATCTAATCCTATGTTGTCTATAGTATATCTAGTTTTAGCATTTTTACGATCGTTTCTATTACCCCAATCTCGTTGTGTTGTAACTATAGCTTTAGCAACAGATAAAGTTTTATCAATTGAAATATAACCTAATTCCAGAGCAAGAAAAGGCCAAGTTTTTTTATTTCCATGAACAATAGACAATCCACCACCTATTAAAACATTAAAACCAATTATTTTTTTCTTTTCGATAATAGCTACAAAATTCATATCATTTGCATATAAATCTACATCGTTGTCAGGAGGTATAACTACTGTTGTTTTAAATTTTCTTGGTAAATATGTTGTACCAAGAATAGGTTCCTGATCAGTACTAAAAACTTTTTTATGATCTAGCCAAATTTCAGCATATGCTTTTGTTTGAGGTAATAAAAAATTAGAAATTTTTTGAGCCCATAAATAACATTCCTGATGAACTGATGATTCCATAGGGTCAGATGTACAAAGAACATTTCTATTAACATCATTTGCTGTACCTAAAGAGTCTAAACCCATTTTATTTAATATTTGGTGAATATTTTTTAAGTTTTTTTTTAAAATACCATGCAATTGAAAGGTTTGACGATTAGTTAATCTGATAGTTTTATATAATGTATTATTTGTAGCAAAAGAATCAATTTTTAACCATTGCTTAGAGGATATAACCCCGCCGGGCAGTCTGCAGCGTAACATCATAGCATAACGAGGTTCTAATTTTTGTTCATTCCGTTCTACACGAAGATCACGATCATCTTGTTGATACATACCATGAAAACGAATTAATGAAAAATTATCTCCATCAAAACCATTAGTCACTTCATTTTTTAAATCATCAACAATAGTTCCTCGAAGATAATTACTATTTTTTTTAATATACTCTTCTTTAGTCAGAGTTAAAGATGATTTTTTAAAGTTTTTTATCATTAATATACATCTCTTTGATAACGTTTTTGTAAACGTAAATTATTTACAAACTCATTTGAACCTTCTAAACTCATATTACCATATTTTCTAATAACATATAGCAACGCTTTTTCAACATCTTTAGCCATTTTAGAAGCATTTCCACAGATATATATGTGTGCATTTTCTTTGATCCATTCCCATATTTCTTTTCCCTGCTCTCTTATTTTATCTTGTATGTATATTTTGTCTTTTTGGTCTCTTGACCATGCTAAAGTCATTTTAGTAAGCAAACCTTTTTTTAAATATTTTTGCCATTCTATTTGATATAAAAAATCTTCGGTAAAATTTTGATTTCCAAAAAAAATCCAGTTTCTTCCAACAGAACCATCATTATCTCGTTCTTGCATAAATGATCGATACGGAGCTATTCCAGTTCCCGAACCAATCATGATAATTGGTGTTTGTTTATTTTGAGGTAATCGAAAATTATCATTTTTTTCGATAAAAATTTTTAGTTTATCACCAATATTTAATAATTCTGATAAATAACCCGAAGCTCCACCTAAATGTAAATAACCAGAGATATTTTTTTTTATAACGCTAACTGTAATATGAATTTCATCATTATTTTCAGATTGCGATGAAGAAATAGAATATAATCTTGGAGTTAAAGGTCGCAAAATACTAACAAATTTTTGAGCAGAGATCTTACTAGGATAATCACTAATCATTTGAACTAAAGGAGTTATTTTTACATAACTTTCTAATTTTTTATTATCTACTATAATTTCTTTTAAAAATTTATTCTGTGTAATATCAGTATATTTATTTACAATATTTTTAGTATTATTAGTCAATTCAAAATTATTTTTTAAAGCATCAAAAATATTTTTATTTTTATTTTTAACCGTAACTATATCAGATGTATTTATAGATAATAATTTTAATATTTTATTTACTAAATCGCTGTTATTTTGATACCATACTCCTAATGCGTCACCAGGTGTATACTTAAGATTTAGATTGCTAATATCTAGTTCAATATGACGAATATCTTTACTTGAATTTCGACCTGTAATTTTTTGATTATTTAAAATAGTTGCTATAGCAGGTTTGTATTTTGTATATACACTAGTTTCACTATCAGAAACTAAATTTTTCTTTAAAAAAGATGAGCAAGGTGTAACTGTTTTATTAATTAAAATGAGCAGTTCTTTAGACCATTTTACATACTCTTCTTCATATTCAATATCAGCATCTAATCGATTAAGTAATTGTGTAGCTCCTAATTCACAAAATCGTTTATCAAAATCTTTTCCGGCTTGGCAAAACAAATCATAAGAACTATCTCCTAATGAAAATATACTATATTTGAGATTATCTAATTTTGGTGCTCTTTTAGACATAATAAATTTATACAAAGACAATGCTTCTTCAGGAGGCTCACCTTCACCTTGAGTTGAAATGATTAATATTAACAATTTTTCATCTTTTATTTTTTTAAAATTATAATCAGAAGAACTAATTAAACAAGCTTGTTGATTATTATCATTTAAATATTTATGAAGACGCTCTGAAAGAAGACGAGCATTACCAGTTTGCGAAGCTGATAAAATTGTGATTATGTTATTTGTTTTTTTTTTCTCTAAAGAAAATGTACTGGTTTTTGTTTCAACATTAGAAGAATTTTGATTAGCTAAATTCCAAAAATAACCTGAAAGCCAAGCAAATTGAATTGTAGAACCATTTTTTTCAAAATCTTTTAAAAAATCTATTTGCTCTAAGCTTAACGGAAACATAGAATTAAAAGAACTTTTATTCTGCATAGCACTCAATACCTAAATTTCGTTAAATTACAATAAATAATTTATGACCAATTTACAGAAATTATTAATTTTTATCCACTATTAAAAATAAAAGATTTTACAAATACAGATAAATATTTTACTTCTCTTTAATTGTTTATTAATTAATAATTTATTTACTTCCATTGCATTTTATAATTTAATTAATTGCAATTTTTATTCATATTTTGACATATTAAATAATTCAACTATCATTAAACACTATAAGACGAATTATGAAACTATCTTAATAAAAATTATTAAATCATAAAAAATATATTGATATAAACTCAAATACACTATAAAAAGTCTTATTTTAATTTTTCAAACATATACATAAACATACACAAATAAATAATCTTAAATTGTTTAATATCTCAAAAAAATAAAATTAAAATTTTTTTAAAATAACTTTTTACATTTTTAATTAGAAAATGTTGTTTTGTTTTTAAAAATTTTGTATCTGTATATATATTTAAAATCAAAATAAATTTTACTGATTTGTAAATTTAATAATACTCTAAATATCACTTTTGAATCATTAAAATTATTATTTTTTGTACAATTTTAAAATTTTTAATATTTTTTTTTAAATATATAATTAGTTTTTTAAGCATACTTATTACAATTGATTATAAGTGAAAATATAAGATAATAATTATTGTAATATTAATATTTTACTAGAAAAAATTTTATATAAATATTTTATTGTAATTTAAAATACGAATAAATCGTCGAACTTCAAAGCTTCAAATAATAATTTAATATTATTTTTAACATTTTCACTATGTTTAATTGTTGTCATCTTTTAGCTTTTAATTTACAAAAGTTATTATTTTGTTATAGGTATTATTATTTAACTGAATTATTTCAATGATTTGTAAACTTAAAAAATAATAAAATTTTTCAATTTTACATTTATCTAAAATATATATTGAAAAATATTGATTTAATAATTTTTATCTAATCTTTAATAAAATTTTATACGATAATTATGTATAAAATATTTTTTTAAACAAATAAAACAAAATAATTAACTGTAATAGTGTGTACGATATTTTTATTATTTTAAAGTGTATAGAATTATTTAGTTACATTAACATTTAAAAAAATATAATATTTAACAATTTTATTTTTTTATTTCAAAAATTAATTTAATAAAATTATTTGAATTATACTCATTTAAAGTATATTTTAAAAAAATATTTATCTGTAATAACACTCAAAAATAATCGTATAAAACAACTTTTCTATAATAATTTATTTTAAAAATATTCATTTTAATTTAATTATACACTGTAATAAATTTTCTTAATTTTTCTAATTTAGAAATATATTTTCTATTGTCATAAAATTCATAAAATCATCTAGTTTTATAGAAAAAATATATTTAGATATTGAATTTTAAAAAAAATACTATTTTAATTAGAATAAATAGGAATAAACACTAAAAAATAAAGTTATTTTATAATTTAATATATTATTAACATTAAAATTATTTAAATGCATCTTGATTTTTAAAAAAATATTAAGATACACTCATTTAGTAACAAAACATTTTTTTGAAATAAATTATTTGAAATAATATTAATCACCGAATAGTCAAAAGTAAATTTGGAATAAAAATGAAAAAAATATTAATTTTTTTGTGTAGTATACTTTTTTCTTATACTACTTTAGCTCTAGAAATCACTAATACAAGAGAATATAATATAAGAAAAAAATATATTCCTAATACTCCTAAAATAATGCAATTTTTTTCTTTTTTATGCCCATACTGTTATAATCTCGAAAAAACATATCATATAAGAAATTTAATAAAAAAAAATATAAATAAAAATATCAACATAAAAACATATCATGTTGATTTTTTAGGGGATAAATTTGGAAAATTTTTAACAAAAATATGGATAATAGCTGAACAAATAGGAGTTGAAGAAAAAATCATTATGCCTATTTTCAAGGAAATTCAAGAAAATCATACAATAAGTAATATTGATAAAATTAAAAATATATTTTTAAAAAAAACTGGGATAAGTATAAAGCAATATAATCAATTTTGGAATAGCTTTGTTATACAAATGTTAATCAAAAAAAATGATAATGACATAAAAAAAACACAAGTAAATTATGTTCCATCTATATTAATCAATGGTAGATATACAATTGAATATTCCAGGTTAGAAATGTTATTTAAAAAACAATTTCCAAAAAAATATATAGAATTAATTCAATTTTTATTATCAATAAATAATAAAAATTAAATTTTTATATCAATTAATTTCATACAATATAATTTAATTACAGTAAAGTATCGATTAATTCAAATTAATTGAACAATTAACATTATATTTTTATTAACATTTTTCACAACTAATAAGAAAAAAATGTATTACGCACAAAAAAAACCAGTTATTATAATAGATGGTACTTTATATTTATATCGATCATATTTTACTTATCAATATTTTAAAAATGATCAAGAAAATCCATATGGAGCAATATATGGAATATTAAAAACAATAAAAAACATTTTATCAAAATACTATAATTCAAAAAAAATTATTGTTATGTTTGATTCATCTAAAAAAACATTTAGAAATCAAATATTTAATGAGTATAAAAAAAATAGACCTAAAATGCCTAACGAACTTTATATTCAAATAAAACCTCTTTTTCATATATTAAAAGAGATTGGAATTAAAACCTTAAGTATTCCTGGGGTGGAAGCAGATGATATTATTGGAAGTTTTGCTCATAAAGTAGAAAAATCTGGAGAACAAGTGTTAATTATCAGTAACGATAAAGATATGATACAACTTTTAACAAACAATATTAGTATATTCAATACCAGCAATAATACAATTATTACCCCAAAAAAAATACAAGAAAAATATGGTATTTATCCTAAAGAATTTATTGATCTTTTAGCTCTTATGGGAGATAAATCTGATAATATTCCAGGAATTCCTAAAATAGGTATAAAAACTGCTTTATTTTTACTTCAAAAATTTTCAAATATTCAAAATATTTATAATAATCTTGAAAAAATAAAATTTTTATCTCTAAGAAATGCTAATAATGTTTCAAACCAACTGAAAATATATAAAGATACTGCTTTTCTTTCATATAAATTAGCACAAATAAATATAAATGTTCCTATCTGTATAAATTCTGATGATATTATTTTAAAAAAAATCTCTTTATATAAATTATCTAATATGATTAAAGAATATAATATTACACAAAAAAAATATTTATAAAATATCTATTTTATAATTTACAAATTATTGATATTTTTTATACCAACTATTTAATTGAAACTGAAGCTTACGAATTCCAATTTTTTTAGATGATGAAAAAAATTCAATTTGAAATTCTTTTAATAAAACTTGTAATCTTTTATATACAGTTTGAAATTGTATTTTTTGCTGGCTTAATGTAAGCTTATCACATTTAGTTAATAATATAAAAACAGGTATATTTTGATCTAAAATGATATTAATAATATTTTGATCATAAACTTTCAAAGGATTTCTAATATCCATTAATAAAACTAAACCTTTTAAAAATTTTCTGTTTTTTAAATAATTATATATTAATTTCTCCCACTTTAATTTGATTAATATCGGACATTTGGCATAACCATAACCAGGAAGATCAACTATTCTAAAATTATTAATAACTTGAAAAAAATTAATTAGCTGAGTAGAACCAGGTGTTTTACTGCATCTAGCTAATTTTTTTTGATTTGTTAAAGCATTAATAGCACTAGATTTTCCTGAATTAGAATACCCAATAAAAGCAACTTCAATTCCATATTCAATATTTATCTTGGAAATTTTAGAAACACTTTTTAAAAAAAAAGTTTTATTATAATCTATAATACTCAAAATTTAACCTTAACTTTTACAATTAAAATTTATTAATATAATCTATTTATATGTTTAAATTTATAGGTAACATTAAAATATATTTTTTTGTTCATTAATAGCAACAATAATCCTCACGAATTTAATCTTTTCTAATATTTTATCAAAAAAATCTAAATTATATCCATATATTTTTAAATGAAATTTTTAAGGAATCAAAATGCATCAAAAAATAAGAAATATTGCTATTATAGCACATGTTGATCATGGAAAAACAACCCTAGTTGATCAACTATTACAACAATCAGGAACTTTTGGAAAACATGAAGAAAAAACTGAACGTATCATGGATTCTAATGATCTAGAAAAAGAACGAGGTATTACAATATTATCTAAAAACACCTCTATAAAATGGAAAGAATATAAAATCAACATTGTAGATACACCTGGTCACGCAGATTTTGGTGGTGAAGTAGAAAGAGTCATGTCTATGGTAGATTCAGTATTGTTGGTAGTAGATGCTCTAGATGGGCCTATGCCACAGACGCGATTTGTCACTCAAAAAGCTTTTAAATATGGTCTTAATCCTATTGTAGTTATTAATAAGATTGATAGAAAAAATTCTCGTCCTGATTGGGTTGTAGATCAGGTATTTGATCTATTTGTCAATTTAGACGCGAACGATAAGCAACTTGACTTTCCTATAATATATACCTCTGCAATTTATGGAACATCTGGTGTTAATTATCGTCAACTAGAAAACAATATGACACCATTATATGAAGCAATTATTAAATATGTACCCGCTCCCAATGTTGATCCTAACGAAAAATTTCAAATGCAAATTTCTCAACTTGATTATGATAATTATCTAGGGTTAATAGGTGTTGGTCGAGTTAAGCAAGGTCAGATAAAAAATAATGAACCAGTAACTATCATCAATTATCTAGGTAAACATGCAAATGGAAAAATTAATAAAGTATTAAATTATTTTGGAATAAAACGAATAGAAGTAGAAAAAGGAGAAGCTGGAGATATAATTGCAGTAACAGGTATTAGTAAATTAAATATATCTGATACAATTTGTCATCCGGAAAATTTAAAAGCTTTACCTGTATTAAATATTGATCAACCCACAGTTAATATGTTTTTTTTGGTAAATACATCTCCATTTTCTGGTAAAGAAGGAAAATATATTACATCTCGTCAAATATTAGAAAGATTAAAAAAAGAAACGATGCATAATGTCGCATTGCAAGTAAAAGAAACAAAAGATGCTAACATTTTTTCTGTATCTGGACGAGGTGAATTACATTTGTCTATATTAATTGAAAATATGCGACGTGAAGGATTTGAGTTACAAGTTTCTCGACCAAAAATTATCTTCCGAGAAAAAAATAATATTATAGAAGAACCATTTGAATATTTAACTTTAGACATTGAAGAAAAACATCAAGGTAATATTATGAAATTTGTAGGAGAAAGAAAAGGTGAGCTAAAAAATATAATTGTAGAATCAAATAAAAGAATACGTCTTGAATATGTTTTATCAAGTAGAGCATTAATAGGTTTTCGTTCTGAATTTATGAGTATTACTTCTGGAACTGGAATATGTTATACATCTTATAGTCATCATGAAAAAAAACAAGAAAATGATATTGGCCAAAGAAAAAACGGTGTTTTAATTTCAAATGGAACAGGAACAGCTGTAGGATTTGCTTTATTTAATTTACAAGAAAGGGGAAAACTATTTTTAGGTCATGGAAGTGAAGTATATGAAGGACAAATAATAGGACTTCATAATCGATCTAACGATTTGACTGTAAATTGCTTAACAGGTAAAAAATTAACTAATATGAGAGCATCCGGAACTGATGAAGCTATAGTCTTAACTACTCACACAAAGTTCACTTTAGAAGAAGCATTATCTTTTATTAATGATGATGAATTAGTTGAAATTACCCCTCATTCTATACGACTTCGAAAACGATACTTAAAGGAAAACGAACGAAAAAAATCAAATAGAAATAAAAATCACTTCAATTAAAAATATTTAATTTTAATACTTTTATTAATTATATAATTCTATTTGATCAATAGAATTATATAAGTAACTTTAAAAGAAAAAATTTATTTATATCAAATAATCAAAAAAAAAATAGTTTAAAATCGTGTTTTTAATAAAAAAAATATTAAGTATTTAATAATTGAGAAATTAATATGTTGTGTTTCTTTTTTTGGTGAAATAAGCATAAATGTTCAGCAATAATAATAGTTTTTAAATCACTTATAGCTTTTTTAAAATCATCATTAATAATTAAATAATCATACTCTGAATAATGATTCATCTCATCTACAGCTTTTTCCATACGTTTTGAAATTACTTTATCGCTATCTTGACCTCTTTCTCGTAATCTTTTATATAATATATCTTTAGATGGAGGCAATAAAAAAATACTTTTTGAATTAGGTACTTTATATCGAATTTGACTAGCTCCTTGCCAATCAATATCAAGAAAAACATCAATTCCAGAAAGCAACATTTTTTCAATAAATTCACGTGAAGTTCCGTAGTAATTATTAAATACTTTAGCATATTCTAAAAAAGACTTCTGTTTAATCATAACTCGAAACTCTTTTTTAGATATAAAATAATAATGTTTTCCATGAGACTCACCAGGTCTCATAATCCTAGTTGTATGAGATATAGAAACTTGAATGTTGTATAAACATTGCGTTTCAAGCAATCCTTTAATTAAGCTAGATTTTCCTGTTCCACTAGGAGCTGAAATAATAAAAAGAATACCTTGTGACATAATGTTTTTAAAAGTATCTTCTAAAGTTTTTAATAAATATTTTAATTAATATAAAAATATTATATGTATGTAAAAATTTTATAACATACAATATTAATTTTTAACTAAAAAAATTTTTTTAAATCCGTAAATTCTAAAATTATTTCGAATATTAACAGATTTATTTAAAACGGCTTGTACCCAAATTTCATTATAATGAACATGAACTATTGCTAATAAAAAACCAATTCTAAACCATTTATCTAGTACTTTTGTTTCTATAATAGACCCGACTTTAGGATGTATTGTTCCTTTGCTAAATAATAAATATAATGCATGTCTATTTAAATCTTTATAAAAAACTTGAGCTATTATTTCTTGACCATAATAACAACCTTTATTCATGCTAATAGCTTTAAACTTATCTAAATTAATAGATTGTGGTAAAAATTTTTGAGACATATTTTTTTCAATAATTGGGTATCCGGCTTCAATATCTAACAAAATCCATTGCTTACTATTATTTAATAAAATATTTTTATTAATTTTTTGTTTAAATAATAAAAAATCTGTTAAGGATAAAACTAATAAAAATCGTTCGCATGGATTTTTAAACCAAAGTATAGACGTGTCTTTATCAAAAACAACTGGATCTTTATAATTGGGTATTTTTACAAATTGTTTTGACAAAAATAATTTAGAACCATTTCCAGATAATCCTAATAAAAACACATTATCTAATTGATATATTTTAACTTTTGAAAAAATAGAATATTTTTTAAATTCTTTAATTTGTAAATTAGATAAACTCTTTTTTATAATACAGGCATATCCTTTTTTATAATGAAATAACAACATAGTACTATATACTTTTCCGTTTAAATTACAATGTGCGGATATTTGATATTCATTTTGTTTTAAATAGTTCATATCAATTGTTAATTGATTTTGAAGAAATTTTTTACTATCAAGACCATTTATATAAATAATAGACCATTCTTCAAGAGAAATTAATGTTAAAGGTAATTTATCCGAAGAATAAACAACGTTTTTTGGAAAATGAAATAACATTATTATTTCTCCTAAATACAAATCAAAATATATCAAGTAATAAATAAATTTATATGATTAAATATATAATAAAAAAACTAATTTTTATATTTAGCTTAAAGCTATTACTTACAATTAATCTTAGAAGAATAATAAAATTATGATAGATATTTATACAATAAAAAATCAAATTATAACACTAAATCATCGGAAAAATGATTTGAAGAGGTATCTTTGACTATAATTCAAAAAAATCAAGAATTTCAGAAATAAATTTAGAATTATTAACACCTAATGTATGGAAAATACAAAAATCTATACATCAATTAAATAAAGAAAAAAACTTATTAAATATAATTGTTGATAATCTTAATAAAATTGAAGATAAATTAAAAGAAATTAATATTTTTATAGAATTAGCCGAAGAAACAAAAGATAATATGCTCATAAAAGATATTATTATAGAAATAAAAAAAACAGAAGAAAAAATTAAAAAACTTGAATTTTACCGTATGTTTTCAAAAAAACATGACAACTGTAATTGTTATATTGATATACAATCTGGATCTGGCGGGATAGAAGCACAAGATTGGTCAAAGATGTTGTTAAAAATGTATTTAAAATGGTCTGATAAAAAAGGATTTAAAACTGAAATTATTGAAGAATCTCATGGTGAAATAATTGGCATTAAATCTGCTACAGTTCAAATATTTGGAGAATATGCTTTTGGATGGTTAAGAACTGAAACGGGAATTCACCGTCTTATCAGAAAAAGTCCATTTGATTCTGGAAAAAGAAGACATACTTCATTTAGTTCAGTTTTCATATATCCAGACATAGAAGAAAAAGTTAACATTGAAATTTGCTTATCTGATTTAAGAATAGATGTATATAGAGCTTCTGGAGCAGGAGGGCAGCATGTAAATCGAACAGAATCTGCTGTTCGAATTACTCATATACCTACTAATCTTGTCACTCAATGTCAAAATAATAGATCTCAACATAAAAATAAAGAACAAGCAATGAAACAAATGAACTCAAAATTATATGAATTAAAAATGCAAAAAGAGAGAAAAAGACAAAAAAAAATAGAAGATAGTAAATTAGATATTAGCTGGGGTAATCAAATACGTTCTTATATACTAGATCATTCAAAAATTAAAGATCTTAGAACTGGAATAGAAAAATATGATACACAATCAGTATTAAATGGAAATTTAGATGATTTTATTGAAGCAAGTTTAATATCAGGACTATAGAGGCGAAAATGTTAAAAGAAAAAGATTTATTAAATAAAATAAACAATGAAAAAACAATAAGAAAAGAAAAATTAATTGATATGAGAAACAAAGGATTTTCCTATCCAAATAATTTTACAAAAACTATAAATTCTAGAAAAATTCATATGCTATACGGACATCATACAAGCGAGGACCTTAAAAAAATCAATATTGAAATTTCTATTGCAGGCCGAATGATACAAAGAAGAGTAATGGGAAAAGCTGCTTTTTTTATATTAAAAGACATAGAAGGACAAGTACAAATATATGTTAAAGAAAAAACAATAGAATACGAATTGTACCATAATCATTTTAAAAAATGGGATATTGGAGATATTTTAGGTGTACATGGTTTTTTGTTTAAAACAAAAACAAAAGAATTATCTATTTATGCTACGAATCTAATAATACTTACAAAATCCTTAAGATCTTTACCTGATAAGTTTCATGGGCTTTCTAATCAAGAAAAACGTTATAGACAAAGATATTTAGATCTAATTAGTAATAATCAACTATATAATATATTTAAAACCCGTTCAAATATAATTCAATTAATTCGAAAATTTATGTTAGAAAATGAATTTTTAGAAGTAGAAACTCCTATGCTTCATAATATTCCTGGTGGTGCTTCTGCACGTCCTTTTGAAACTTATCATAATGAAATAAATAAAAAAATGTACTTAAGAATAGCACCTGAATTATATTTGAAAAAATTAATTGTTGGAGGATTTGAACGTATTTTTGAATTAAACAGAAATTTTAGAAATGAAGGTGTTTCCTCTAGACATAATCCAGAATTCACCATGATGGAAGCATATATTGCCTATTCCGACTATCAATATATGATGAAATTTACAGAACAATTGCTAAAAAATATCATAAATACTTTATTCCAAAATAATCAAATTAAATATAAAGAACACGATCTAAATTTTGAAATACCATTCTCTCGATTAACTATGAGAGAAGCTATCTTAAAATTTAATAAAAACGTTTGTTTATCTGATTTTAAAGATTTAAAAACAATTAAACAAACATCAAATAATATTGGTATAAAAATAGATGAAAAATGGAGTATAGGTGAAATAGAAAACGAAATTTTTGAACAAACAGTAGAAAAAAATTTAATTCAACCTACTTTTATCACTGAATATCCAGTAGAAATTTCTCCATTAGCTAGACGTAATAATATCAATCCAAATATCACTGATAGGTTTGAATTATTTATTTCTGGATATGAAATAGGCAATGGATTTTCAGAATTAAATGACGCAGAAGATCAAAAATATAGGTTTTTAAATCAAATAAAAACAATAAATAAAGAAAAATATGAACACATTTTTTACGATGCAGACTATATAGAAGCATTAAAATATGGACTACCTCCAACCTCAGGATTAGGCATTGGAATTGATCGTTTAATAATGATATTAACTAATCAAAAAAGTATTCGAGAAGTTATTTTATTTCCTACTTTACGTCCATTTTTAAAACAGAAATAATCTTTTTAAAACAATTTATATAAATTCTAAATCATGGAATAAAAATGCCTCAATTAATCGATACAACTACAAGCAATCTTAATATTACAAATATCCAATTATTAATAAAAAAATATCAATCTCCATTTTGGGTCTATGACTCAAATATAATTTATAATCAAATTAAATTATTAAAAAAATTTGATGTTATTAGATTTGCCCAAAAAGCTTGCTCTAATATTAATATTTTAAAATTAATGAGAAAAAATAATTTAAAAATAGACGCTGTATCATTAGGAGAAATAGAACGTGCTATACTAGCTGGATTTAAAAAAAATAGCAATGAAATTATTTTTACTGCAGACTTATTCGATGAAGCAACATTGTCAAAAATTATTGAATATAATATTCCAGTAAATGCAGGATCATTAGATATGTTGGAACAATTAGGAAGTCTCTCTCCGGGTCATCATGTTTGGTTGAGAATTAATCCTAGATTTGGATACGGACATAGCAAAAAAACAAATACTGGAGGAGAAAATAGTAAACATGGAATTTGGAACCCGCATTTAGCAATACCTATTATAAACAAATACAAATTAAAATTAATAGGTTTACATATGCATATTGGTTCAGGGGTAAATTATAAACATTTAGAAAAAGTATGTCATGCTATGGTGAAAAATGTAATTCAAATAAATTCAAAAATAACGCATATTTCTGCAGGAGGAGGGTTACCAATACCCTATAAATTCAATGAAAATCCTATTAATATAGAAAAATATTTTACTTTATGGAATCAAGCAAGACAAAAAATTTCTAAATTTTTAAACCAATCAATTCAACTAGAAATTGAACCAGGAAGATTTTTAGTTGCAGAATCAGGAATATTAGTTTCTCAAGTAAGAGCAATTAAAAAAATGGGCAATAAAAATTTTGTTTTAGTTGATGCAGGATTTAATGATTTAATGCGGCCTACAATGTATGGAAGTTATCACCATATATCTGTTGTGCCATCAGATGGAAGAAAAATTCAAACAAATCAAACAATCGACGCAGTAATAGGAGGTCCATTATGCGAATCAGGCGATATATTTACACAACAGGAAGGAGGCAATATAAAAACTAGAAAACTACCTTTTGTTAAAATAGGAGATTATTTAATTTTTCATGATACAGGTGCATATGGTGCATCAATGTCATCTAATTATAATAGCAGACCGCTCATTCAAGAAATATTAATAGAAAATAATACTTTTAAAATTATTAGAAAAAGACAAACCATTCAAGAATTATTAAGCTTAGAACAATAATATATTTAATCAATACTTATCAAAAGAGAATTAAAAAAAATATGTATATTAATT
Organism: Buchnera aphidicola (Aphis aurantii); assembly: GCF_039388985.1. Classification (NCBI taxonomy): domain Bacteria; kingdom Pseudomonadati; phylum Pseudomonadota; class Gammaproteobacteria; order Enterobacterales; family Erwiniaceae; genus Buchnera; species Buchnera aphidicola. Next base: position 470,735 of record NZ_CP135021.1, read on the forward strand.
TACCAAAATTTAATCCCATTATTTTTTCTATAGGACCATTTTCTGCACATTGGTATGGTTTTATGTATGTTATAAGTTTTATCTTTGCACTTTTTTATGGGAAAAAACTACTAAAAAAAAAATAAATATAATTAAAATTGAACCATTTTTATATATTATTTTTTTAGGTTCTTGCATTGGAGGTCGAATAGGATATATAATTTTTTATAATTTTTCATATTTTTCTCAACATATCTTACGTTCATTCTATATCTGGGAAGGGGGAATGTCATTTCATGGGGGGGTAATAGGAGCAATTATAAGCATGTATTATATTTCTATAAAAAATAAAATTCAAATTTTTATCATTTCTGATTTTATAAGTCTTCTAATACCTTTTGGTTTAGGTGCTGGAAGATTAGGAAATTTAATTAATGGAGAATTGTGGGGGCGTATCGCGCCTAACTTTCCATATTCAGCTTTTTTCCCTCATGCAAAAAATCAAGATCTAAAATTAGCATTAAAATATCCTAAATTACAATTAATACTGGAAAAATATGGAGCATTACCTCGTCATCCTTCACAAATTTATGAGTTTATTTTAGAAGGTGTTTTACTATTTCTAATAATGCACTTATTCAATAAAAAAACTAAACCGATAGGAAGTAGTAGTGGTATTTTCTTATTCAGTTATGGAATATTTAGAATTATTGCTGAAATATTTAGAGAACCTGATCCCCAAATTGGGTTAATTTTAAATTATCTCACAATGGGCCAAATATTATCAATTCCTATGATTATATTCGGGTTAATTATAATATTTCAATCTTATAAAAAACCATCAAACTTTGAGATATTATGAAAAAATATTTACAATTAATAAAAAAAATAATTAAATATGGAAAACCAAAAAAAGATCGAACTGAAACAGGAACGTTATCTATTTTTGGGCATCAAATTAGATTTAATTTAAAAAATGGTTTTCCACTTCTTACTACAAAAAAATGTTATATACCTGCTATTATTCACGAATTATTATGGTTTCTTAAAGGAGATACGAATATTAATTATCTCAATAAAAACAAAGTATATATTTGGGATCATTGGGCTGACAAATTTGGGAATCTTGGACCTATTTATGGAAAACAATGGAGAAGTTGGAATTCATCAGATGGTTCAAAAATTGATCAAATAAAAAATGTAATAAAACAATTAAAGAAAAATCCAGATTCTCGAAGGATACTGGTATCTAGCTGGAATGTTGGTGAAATAAATGAAATGTCTTTACCTCCTTGCCATGTGTTGTTTCAATTTTATGTATTGAACAATCAACTCAGTTGTCAATTATATCAGCGTTCTTGCGATGTTTTTCTTGGCTTACCATTTAATATTGCAAGTTATGCAATACTTATCCATATGATAGCACAACAATGTAATTTTAAAGTTCATGAATTAATATGGACAGGTGGTGATATTCATTTATACCAAAATCATATTACATTAGCAAAAAAGCAATTACTTCGAAACCCTCGAAAATTACCACAATTAATAATATTAAATAAACCAAATTCATTATTTAATTATATTTTTGAAGATTTTAAAATTATTAATTATAATCCTTATCCTCCCATTCCTGGTGAAATATCTATTTAAAAATAAAAACTTTAAAATTAATTTATTTGAATACAGTATTTTAACATTCCAACTAAAATTTATATAATAAAATGAAATATATATATATTAAAACATGGGGTTGTCAGATGAATGAATATGATTCATCCATGATAACTAGATATTTAGAGAAAACAGGTGAATATTTAATTACTCAAAACCCTGAAAAAGCAGCTATTTTAGTGTTAAACACATGTTCAATAAGAGAAAAAGCTCAAGAAAAAGTTTTTCATCAATTAGGAAGATGGAAAAAATTAAAAAACCAAAATCCTGATGTTATAATTGCTGTTGGAGGTTGTGTAGCAACACAAGAGGGTAAAGAAATTTTTAAAAGAGCTAACTATGTAAATATCATATTTGGCACTCAAAGTCTACATAAATTACCTCAAATGATCAAAGAATCAGAACAAAACAAAAAACTTATTATTGACATTAGCTTTCCACAACTAGATAAATTTAACCATGCTTTACCAGCGAAAAACAATGGGTATACAGCATCTATTTCAATTATGGAAGGATGTAATAAATACTGCTCCTTTTGTGTAGTGCCATATACAAGAGGAAAAGAAATCAGCCGACCATCTGACGATGTTTTATTTGAAATATCACATTTAGCTGACAATGGTGTAAAAGAGATTAATTTATTAGGTCAAAACGTAAATGCCTATCAAGGACCAACCTTTAATGGAAAAATTTGTTTTTTTTCTGAATTATTACGATTAATTTCAGAAATCGATGGTATTCAAAGAATTCGATTCACTACAAGTAATCCACTTGAGTTTAGTGATGATATTATCGAAGTTTATAAAGATACGCCAAAACTAGTTAGTTTTTTACATCTACCTGTTCAAAGCGGATCTAATAAAATATTAAAACTTATGAAACGATCTTACACTATAGAGGAGTATGAAAAAATTATTGAAAAATTAATTTTAGCACGGCCAAATATTCAAATTAGTTCTGATTTTATTGTTGGTTTTCCCGGGGAATCTAAAGAAGATTTTAAACAAACTATAGATTTTATAAAAAAAATTAATTTCGATATGAGTTATAGTTTCATATATTCAAATCGACCAGGAACACCGGCTTCAGAAATGAAAGATGATATTGATCTTCAAGAAAAAAAAGAACGTTTATATATATTGCAAAACTGTATTAACCAACAAACTATGTCTTGGAGTCGAAGAATGTTGGGGAGTATACAATCAGTATTAGTAGAGGGTGCATCAGAACAAAATTGTATGAAATTATATGGAAAAACAGAAAATAATAGAATTGTAAATTTTTATGGATCATCAAAAATAATTGGCCAATGTATTCCAGTCAAAATTAATAAAGTACATACTCATGTATTACATGGAAAATTATTATAAAATGAAAAAAAAAATCATATTATATTAAATATACAAATCAATTGTAAAAACAAAAAAAAAATACCAAAAAAAAATATGTTTGAAAAATGGATAAAAAAAATTGTATATAAAAAAAACATTAAAATTATTACAATTAGAATTGTAGATGAAGAAGAAATAAAAAATTTAAATTTTAAATATCGAGGAAAAAACTATCCAACAAATATCTTGTCTTTTCAATTCGACTGTTTTATACACAAAAACATTGAATTATTAGGAGATCTAGTAATATGCAAAACAATTATAGAAAAAGAATCTATACAGTATAATAAAACATTAGAGTCTCGTTGGGCACATATGATTATACATGGAACACTGCATTTATTGGGGTATGATCATAAAAATTATCAAGATCAAAAAATTATGGAAAACATAGAAAATAAAATTATGTCATCTTTAAATTATAATAAACCATATTTATAAAAAATAATTATTGTCCATAAAAATGATTTTAACTTAATATTTTATAACATAGAATAATAAAATATATTTTAAAAATAGATAACTAAATATTATGAGTGGAAAAGATGCGGAAAATTCAGAAAAAATTAATAAAAAAGGTTTTTTTTCTGTTTTATTAAATCACATATTTCATGATGAACCTAAAAATAGAGAAGAATTACTCGCATTAATTAGAGATTCGGAACAAAATGAACTGATTGATCAAGACACATGTGATATGTTAGAAGGTGTTATACATATTGCAAAGAAAAAAATTAAAGAAATTATGGTGCCTAGAACACAAATGATAATATTAAAACTAAATGATAACTTAAATAAATGTCTTGATATTATTTTAGAATCTGCGCATTCACGATTTCCAGTAATGAATAGTGATAAAAACTATGTAGAAGGATTTTTGATTGCAAAAGATTTACTACCATTTATGAGAAACTCAAACAAAGATTTTCATATAAAAAATATATTAAGGCCCGCTGTTGTTGTACCTGAAAGTAAATATGTAGATAGAATGCTGAAAGATTTTCGTTTAAAAAGAACACATATGGCAATAGTCATAGATGAGTTTGGAGCAGTTTCCGGATTGGTAACTATAGAAGATATTCTTGAACTAATAGTTGGAGAAATTGAAGACGAATATGATGAAGAAGAAAAAGCAAATATTCGAAAACTAAAAGAAGATATATTTTCTATTAAAGCATTGACAGAAATTAAAGAATTCAATGAATTTTTTAATACTCATTTTAATGATGAAGAAGTAGATACTGTTGGAGGATTGGTAATGAAAGCATTTGGACATTTGCCCAGTCACGGAGAAAATATAAATATCAATGGATATAATTTTGAAATATCTTCAGCAAATAGCAGAAAAATAATACAAATACATGTGACTATTCCAAAGAAAACTCTAAAATAATATAAAAATAAAATATTTAGGTGTTTATTTATTTTCTATTTATTATCTTAAAATATTTTAATAATATTAATTAACCTAAAAAATTTATTCACATTAAAAAATAAATTTCTAATTTTATATTAAAATTAAATTTAGAATAAAAAATTTTATTTGTTGTTACAAATATAAAAATTATTTCAGAGAAAAATTATGGAACAAGAATATTGCCCAAAAAATATAGAAATATATGTACAAAAATATTGGGACAAAAATAAAACTTTTCATGTTTATGAAGATAATACAAAAGAAAAATACTATTGTCTCCCAATGCTTCCATATCCTTCTGGAAAATTACATATGGGTCATGTGAGAAATTATACTATTAGTGATGTAATTTCAAGATATCAAAGAATGTTAGGAAAAAATGTTTTACAGCCTATTGGCTGGGATGCTTTTGGTTTGCCCGCAGAAGAAGCTGCTATTAAAAATAATACGATTCCAGCATCTTGGACATATAAAAATATCAATTATATGAAAAAACAACTGAAATCATTAGGTTTTAGCTATGACTGGGATCGAGAAATCACTACATGTAAACCAGAATATTATAAATGGGAGCAATGGTTTTTTATTCAATTATATAAAAAAAAACTAGTGTATAAAAAAAATAGTTTTGTAAATTGGTGCCCTCACGATAAAACTGTATTAGCTAATGAACAAGTAATAAACGGTTGTTGCTGGCGATGTCAAAGCACTGTAAAAATAAAAAAAATACCACAATGGTTTATGAAAATTAGAAATTATGCAGAATCTTTATACAATGATTTAAATCAATTAAAAAACTGGCCAGAAAAAGTTAAAAACATGCAAAAAAATTGGATTGGAAGATCAGAAGGATTTGAAATTACCTTTAATGTTAAAAATAACAATAAAAAAATTAAAATATTTACTACGAGAATTGATACTATAATGGGCGTTACATATATTGCTATATCTCCATTTCATCAATTTTCTATATATCTATCTAAAAAAAATCAAAAATTAAAAAATTTTATCAAACAACAAAATAATGCAAATTTTTCTGTCAAAGACATCGAAAAAACAAAATTCAAAGGGATAAATACTCACATATTCGCGATTCATCCTATTACAAATAAAGAAATACCTATTTGGATAGCAAATTTTGTAATTAATGATTATGGTACTGGAGCCGTAATGTCTGTCCCTGGTCATAACCAAAATGATTGGAATTTTGCTATACAAAATAATTTAAAAATTAAATATGTAATTCAACAAAAAAATATAAAAGATGTTAATTCAATTGAAAAAAAATTTTTATCTAAAAAAGGAATATTAATTAATTCTAGCGAATTTAATAAGCTTGATTCTGAAGAAGCAACAAAAAAAATCAAAAAAAAATTATTAAAAGAAAAAAAAATAAAAATAAAAATTACATATAAACTACAAGACTGGTGTATATCTAGACAACGTTATTGGGGAGCTCCAATTCCAATGGCAAAAATGAAAAATGGAAAAATTGTTTCAGTACCAGAAATAGATTTGCCTGTATTGTTACCAGAAATAAAAAATCATTTTAATTCATTAAACAACTCTTTAGATCAAAAATCAAATTTCTATGTGACAAAAATTAACAATAAGACTGCTATTAGAGAAAAAGATACTTTTGATACATTTATGGAATCTTCTTGGTATTACGCAAGGTATACTTGTCCTAATTTTAAACAAGGTATAATTGATCCTATAGCATCTAAATATTGGTTACCTGTTGATCAATATATTGGAGGTATAGAACATGCTATTATGCATTTAATGTATTTTAGATTTTATCATAAATTACTACGTGATTTTAAATTGGTTAAATTTGATGAACCAGTGAATAATTTAATATGTCAAGGAATGGTTTTATCAGAAGCATTTTATCAAATTGGCAACAATAATGAGCGAAATTGGATTCATAAATCTAATGTACATATTGAAAAAAACATCAAAGGAGAGATTACTCAAGTCACAGATAAAAAAGGAAAAAACGTTATATATGCCGGAATGATTAAAATGTCTAAATCTAAAAATAATGGAGTTGAACCGGAATTAATGATTAATAATTATGGAGCTGATACAATTCGATTATTTATTATGTTTTCTGCGCCAATAGAATCATCATTAGAATGGAATGAATCTGGAGTTCAAGGAATTTTTCGGTTTTTAAAAAAATTATGGAAATTATCATTTAGTTATATAAAAATTAAACATATATATAAAAAAATAGATATTAACCATTTAAATATCAAGCAAAAAAAAATGTATCATTTATTACATAAAACTATTTTCCACGTTTCTGATGATATTAGTCATAGAAAATCATTTAACACTGCTATTGCTAGAATTATGGAATTAGTAAATGCATTAAGAAAGTTTAAATTAGAAAATGAAGAAGATAAATGTATTATGAAAGATACATTGGTTTCAATTATAAAAATGCTTTATCCATTTACACCTCATTTGTGTTTTATATTATGGAAATATTTAAATAACAATTGTTTTATAGATGATGAAAAGTGGCCTGTTTTTCAAAAAAAATTTTTATTAAAAACCAATGATATATTAGTTATTCAAATCAATGGAAAAAAAATATCTACTATAGAAATTCCAAACAATTTAACAAAAAAAGAAATTTTTTCTTATATTCAAAATGACTTATTTGTACAAAAAAAAATAAAAAATCGAAATATAAATAAAATAATTTATATTCCTAAAAAAATAATTAATTTTGTAATATAAAAAAATTAACATGGTATTTTATTTATATGAAATTTATACATACAGAAGAATTAAAAAAAAACATTAAAAATTTAAATGCTTTTTATATTCTTCTAGGAGAAGATTTAATTTTATTGAATATAAACACAAAAATAATATTAAATTTTGCTGCAAAAAAAAATTTTAAAGAACATTATATTATTAGCATAGAAAAAAACACAGATTGGACTAAAGTTATTAATTTTTATCATTCAAATAACTTATTTTTTGAAAAAAAAGTTTTAATTATAGACTTAATAATAAAAAATTTAAATCCTTTATTAGAACAAAATATAAATGAATTATTTTTTTTAAAAAATATAGATATATTAACCATATTCAAATTTAATCATCTATCTAAAAGATTTAAAAATTATTTATTAACCAAAAAAAAAATATTAAATGATTATATGAACATTATATGGTGCTTTACACCAAATGGTTTAAATTTTAAAAATTGGTTAAAATATGAAATAAAAGAAAAAAAAATACAAATAACTAATGATGCTTTTTTACTTTTATATAAATCTTATGAAGGAAATACATTATTTATATATAATATATTAAATATGATAAAAATCATATGGCCAAATAAAAATATTACATCAAGAAAAATAATAAATATTATTAATAAATTTTCTATTTTTACTCCTTTAGACTGGATTAATGCAATTTTTCAAAATAAAACAGAAAAAGCTTTGTATATATTAGATAATTTTCAAAAACAAAAATATAATTCTTTTATTTTGATACGTGCGTTACAAAAAGATTTATTAATATTAATTAATATTAAACGTGAAAAACAAATAAAAATGAGTGTATTTTTTAAACAAAATAATATTTTTTATGACAGAATTAAATTTTTTAATTTCGCTATTAAATCAATAAATTTTAATAATTTTTTCAAAGTAATTAGAATTTTATTACAGATAGAGATTAAAATTAAAGAAGAATATAATTATAATGTATGGGAAGCTTTAAAAACACTAACATTGTTGCTGTCTTCATAAAAACTACATAACTAAAATATAGACTAAAATGAAAGAAATATATGCAATTTTTGGCGGTAATTTTGATCCTATTCATTATGGACATCTTATTTCTGCAAAAAACTTGGCAAAAGAAATTTCAATAAAAAAAATAATATTATTACCTAATCATTATCCTCCTCATCGTAATAAAACTACAACATCTCTGAAAGATAAACTAAAGATGATTAAATACGCTACTAAAAATGATAATTTATTTGAAATAAGCTTATTGGAGACAACAAAAAAAAAAATTTTATACTATAGAAACATTAAAAAAAATAAGACTAAAAATTGGATTCTTGAAACCATTGTGTTTTATAATAGGAGAGGATAATTTAAATAATTTAAATCTTTGGAAAAATTGGAAAAAAATATTATTATATACTCATTTATTAATTATTCCAAGACAACATATCGACACAAATAATCATGAATTAAAAAAATGGATTATTTTACATACTACCAAAAATAAAAATTCTTTACATCAACAAGCATTTGGATTGATTTTTTTTTCATCTATACCTCCTATACAAATTTCATCCACTCAAATAAGAAAAAATTTTTCTAGTGGAAAAAGTGTGAATGGATTTTTACCCATATCAGTAGAAAAATACATTTTTTTAAAAAAATTATATTAAAAATTGATTTATCTTAAATAAATATCAAATATATTAAATTGATAAAATAAAAAAATGAATATTACATTAGATTTAGTAGGGCTTAGATGCCCGGAACCAATTATGATTATTCGGAAAACGATTAGAAAAATTAAACAATATGAAACTATATTAGTTTTATCAGATGATCCATCTACTAAAAGAGATATTCCGTATTTTTGTAATTTTATGAAACATCAACTTGTAGAGCACTTTACCCATGTAAAACCTTACCGTTACTTATTAAAAAAAGGAGTGTATTTAAACATATGAAAAAAAAATTAATTAATAAGTACACTTTAACAAAGTAATATACACACAATGTGTGTATATTAATTAAATTTTTATTTAATATTAAAACACTATATGTTAATTAATAAATTTAACATTCTTCTTAAAGGTTCGGCAGCCCCCCATAATAGTTGATCTCCTACAGTAAAAGCAGAAACATATCTATTCCCTATACTTAGTTGTCTTAATCTTCCTACTGGTATTTTTAACGTACCAGTAACAGCAGATGGAGTTAATTTAGATATTGTTTCATCAATAGTATTAGGAATAAAATTCACCCATTTGTTATGATTAGTAATAATTTCTTCTATATTTTTTAATGAAATATTTTTATTTAATTTAATTAAAAATGATTGACTATGACATCTTATTGAACTAATACGAACGCATGTACCATCTATTACAACTTTATTTTTGTAACCTAGTATTTTATTTGTTTCAAATTGTCCTTTCCATTCTTCTCTACTTTGACCATTACCCATGTTAATATCTATCCATGGTATTAAACTTCCAGCTAATGGAACAGGAAAATATTTTAATGGAAAATCATCATCTTGAATTTTTTTGGTTACTTTTTTTGTAATATTTAAAATTGAACATGATTGATTTGATAAATCTTCAGATACGATATTATATAACGCGCCCATTTGTTTTAACAATTCTATTACATATTGAGCACCAGCACCTGATGCTGCTTGATAAGTAGATACAGAAATCCAATCTATTAAATTACTTGAAAATAACCCACCTAAAGCCATTAACATCAAACTAACAGTGCAATTACTACCTACAAATGTCTTAATTCCATCGTTTAAAGATTTTTCAATATTTTTTAGATTAATTGGATCTAATACAATAATAGAATCATCTTTCATCCTCAAAGTAGAAGCAGCATCTATCCAATAACCTTTCCAATGATTTTCACGTAATTTAGAATAAATAGTATTAGTGTAAGATCCTCCTTGGCATGTTAAAATAATATCCATTTCTTTTAACAAATTAATATTATACGCATCTTTAAGTTTTTTAAATGGTACATTATTTATGATAGGACCATGTTTTCCAGATTGAGAAGTTGAAAAAAAATGAGGAATAATTTTTACAAAATCGTTTTCTTTATGCATCCGATCTAATAAAACTGAACCCACCATACCACGCCATCCAATAAATCCAACAGATTTCATCATGAATAAATATACGGAATTTTTATAAAAAAATTTTAATTTAAATAAAATGAAACAAAATTTTTTAGTAAAAATTTTCCGACCTCCGAAAATAAATATAATTATTGTATAATTTTATAAATAATAGTTATTTATGAAAATATTAAATTTTATTTAAATTTTTAATATACTATAAAATGATAAATTTATCTTAAAACAATATTGATATATTAAAATATTTATATAATTTAAAAAACTTCCATTATTTTTTTAAATATATTAAATAGTTACAACTTTACATTTTTACAAGGACATAATAAATTAAAATGACTGAAATAACCTCTACAACTATATTATTAATTTTAATCATGGATCCTTTAGGAAATCTTCCTGTTTTTATGACAATATTGAAAAATTTAAATGCAAAAAGACAAAGAATAGTAGTTATACGAGAAATGATTATAGCTTTAATTATTATGCTGCTATTTTTATTCGTTGGAGAAAAAATACTTAGTGTTTTAAGTCTAAAAACTGAGACGGTATCTATATCTGGTGGAATTATTTTATTTTTAATTGCTATTAAAATGATTTTTCCCACAGAAAATAGTAACGGAGTATCTTCTAATGAAGAACCTTTTTTAGTTCCATTAGCAATCCCATTAGTCGCAGGACCATCTTTATTAGCCACATTAATGTTATTATCTCATCAATATTTACATCATATGTCATATTTAGTAGGCTCTTTATTAATAGCATGGTGTTTCACTATCATAGTATTATTACTATCAGGGTTTTTCTTAAAATTATTTGGTTCTAAAGGTGTAAATGCTTTGGAACGATTAATGGGTTTAATATTAATTATGCTAGCTACTCAAATGTTTCTTGATGGAATTAGAGACTGGTTTCGAGCTTAAATAAATTTTTACTTTCATACGAAATCTTTCACTGAAAAGTAAATTATTATATATCTTTGAAAGCGCCTGTTATTATAAATAACTAATAACAGGTATAAATCATTTTATTGAATGTTTATAAAAAAAATAATATTTAAAGGTGTTTTATGAATATACGAAATTTGAATGAATTAAACATTCAAGGAAAAAGAGTCTTAATAAGATGTGATTTGAACGTCCCTATTAAAAATGGAATTATTCAATCTGATGCTAGAATATTAGCTTCACTTCCTACAATTGAATTTGCACTTCAAAAACAAGCAAAAGTTATTATTATGTCACATTTAGGAAGACCAAAAAATGAATGTTATGAAAAAAAATATTCATTATTTCCTATATTTGAATATTTAAAAAAAAAAATAAATTATACCAAAGTATATTTTTCTAATAACTATTTCAATGCTGATTCAATCAATCCTGGAGAACTCTTAGTTTTAGAAAATGTTCGTTTTAATTCAGGAGAATTAAAAAACGATGCTATTTTATCCCAAAAATATTCTAAATTATGTGATATTTTTGTTATGGATGCCTTTGGAAGTGCGCATCGAAAACAAGCATCAACATATGGAATTGGAAAATTCGTCAATATTGCATGTGCTGGTCCTCTTTTAAAATATGAAATTAACATGTTGAAAAACGTACTAAAAAATCCAAAACGTCCTATGATATCTATAGTAGGAGGGGCTAAAGTTTCCACTAAATTTAATGTATTGAATAAACTTTCTAAAATTTCAGATACTGTCATTGTTGGAGGTGGAATTGCAAATACTTTTTTAGCAATTGATTATGATATAGGAAAATCATTATATCAACCAGAATTTATATTAGAAGCTAAAAAATTACGTGATAAATATAATAATATTGTAATACCGATTGATTCTCGTATAGGAAAAAATTTTTCTGATACCGAACAATCTATTATTAGATTACCATCAAAAATTCAAAAAAATGAAGAAATTATGGATTTTGGAGATGAAACTATAAAAAAAATTGTTAAAATTATTAAAAAAGCCAAAACAATTATTTGGAATGGACCTGTAGGAGTATTTGAATTTCCTAATTTTAGAAAAGGCACAGAACAAATAGCTAAAGCCATAGCAAAAAACTCCGGATTTTCCATAGCAGGAGGCGGTGATACGTTATCGGTTATTGATATGTTTTCCATAAAAAATGAAATTTCATATATTTCAACAGGAGGAGGTGCATTTTTGGAATTTATTGAAGGTAAAAAATTACCTGCAATTGATATGTTAGAAAAAAATTTTTCTCAACAAATATTAAAAAATATTTTTTAATTTTAAAAAACTTAAATTTAAATAGGTAAAAATTTGAAGAATTTAAACTCTATTCAGCCTGGTGTTGTTACCGGTGATGAATGTCGAATGATATTCGAATCAGCCAAAAAAAAACAATGCGCAATACCGGCAGTAAATTGTATAGGAAATGATTCAATTAATGCTGTATTAAAAACAGCTTCTAAAATAAAATCTCCCGTTATTATCCAATTTTCGTATGGGGGGGCTGCTTTTATTGCAGGATTTAAAGAAACATTTAACAAAGATCACGAACAAGCAATCCAAGGTGCTATATCAGGAGCTCAACATGTACATTTAATTGCTCAAAATTATAATGTTCCAGTTATACTGCATACTGACCACTGTCACAAAGAAATATTACCTTGGATCGATGGTCTAATTGAAGCAGGAGAAAAACATTATAATATACATCAAAAACCTCTTTTTACATCTCATATGATTGATTTATCTAAAGAATCATTAGAAGAAAATATTCTAATTTGTACTGAATATTTTAAAAAAATAAAAAAAATCAATATGATGTTAGAAATTGAGTTAGGATGTACAGGTGGCGAAGAAGATGGTATAGATAATAGTACTATTGAAAAAAAACTACTTTATACACAACCTCAAGATGTAAACTACGCATATGAAAAGCTAATTCAAATTGGTAAAAATTTTACTATAGCTGCTGCATTTGGAAACGTTCATGGAGTTTATCAAACTGGAAATATTCATTTAAAACCTATGATTTTAAAAAAATCTCAAAAATATATTAGCATGAAACATAACCTCGAAAAATTACCATTAAATTTTGTATTCCACGGTGGATCAGGATCAAATTTAAAAGAAATTAAAGAATCTATCAAATATGGCGTAGTAAAAATGAATATTGATACTGATATACAGTGGGCTGCGTGGAAAGGTGTTTTAGATTTTTATAAAAAAAATAAATATTTTTTACAAAGTCAACTAGGTAATAAAACTGGAAAAAATCAACCAAATAAAAAATATTATGATCCAAGATCATGGATAAGAAAATCACAAGAATCAATGTCTACAAGATTAGAACAAACATTTCATGAGCTGAATACTCTAAGTATTTTACAACAAAATAAATAATCTATTTTAAATGCGGGGAATAAATAAAAATATTCTCCGAAAAACTATCAAAAATCATTAATATAATACGTTTGAAAAAAATAAATTATATAATTCGAATAGTTTAAATAAAACAATAATTTTTAAAACTAATAAGAGATAAAAATGAGCGAACTTAATGTAGTAAATGATATTAATCATGCGGGCAATTGGTTAATACGAAATCAAGAATTATTATTAGGATATATAATTAATTTAATGTCATCTATTGTAATTTTAATCGCTGGCATGTTTGTATCAAAAATAATATCTAACGGAGTAAATCAAATATTAATTACTAGACATATCGACGCAACTATTGCTGGTTTTCTTTCTACATTAATGAGATATATTATTATTACTTTTACATTAATTGCAGCATTAGGAAGAATCGGAGTTCAAACAAATTCTGTTATTGCTATTTTAGGTGCTGCGGGAATGGCTATTGGATTAGCTCTTCAAGGTTCTCTATCTAATTTTGCAGCAGGTGTGTTATTAGTTACATTGAGACCATTAAAAACAGGAGAATATGTAAATTTAGGTAATGTAGCAGGAACAGTTTTAAATATTCATATTTTTTATACAACTTTGCGTACTTTAGATGGTAAAATTGTAGTTGTTCCTAATAATAAAATTATTTCTGGAAATATTATTAATTATTCAAGAGAACCTGCCCGAAGAAATGAATTTTCTATTAGTGTTTCATATGATACAGATATTGACTTAGTAATAAAAGTATTGCGAAAAGTGATAGAAAAAGAAGATAGAGTTATAAAAAATCGAGACATTGTAATTGGTTTAAGTGAACTAGCACCATCTTCTTTAAATTTTATTGTTCGATGTTGGAGTAATACAGATGAATTAAATTCAGTATATTGGGATCTAATGGCTGCATTTAAAAAAGCATTGGATCAAAATAATATTAATATTCCTTTTCCACAAATAGATGTTCATCTTTATAATAAGAATAAATATTAAATTCTAGATTTGATATTTGAAATTTATTTTAAATTAAAAGGTTCTTATGTTTTTTTTATATGAATTTAATCAATTAAATATACTTTTTTTAAAAGTATGTGAAATTATTAAAAAAAAACCACTTCCTTATATTTTCGAAAAAGAAATTATTATTCATGATAATAAAGTACTATTACAGTACCTAAATATATTTACAGCAAACTATACAGGTATTTCGTCGGATTTTAAACTAATTCACCCAAATATTTATATTTTTGAAATATTTAAAAAAATAATACCTAAAAATTCAATTAAAAATATTTTACAACAAACAACTAATATTTGGAAAATCATGAAAATTATTGAAGAAAAAAATTTTTTTGAAAATATCAATACAAATGATAATAAAACAAAAAAATTTGAATTTTCGTTATTCATGGAAAATTTATTTCAACAATATATATTATATAGACCAAAATGGATTGAAGAATGGAAACAATCAACAAAAAAAATATCAAAAATTTACTTAGAAAAATCATGGCAAATCAAATTATGGAATGCCATTATAGATGACAATAAAAATTTGAATCAAAACATAAATAATTTTGCAAATTTATTTGATAAATTTAATAATTTAATAAAAAAAAAAAACATAGCACTTCCAAAACGAATTTTTATTATCTGGTCAATTGCTATAAATCCGTCATATATAGAAATATTTCAAAAAATAAGTACATATACTAATGTATATTTTTTATATTTAACTGCCTATAAAAATAGCATTATTTATCATGAAAATTGTTTATATAATACATTATCTAATGTACCAATTAAAAATAATTCTCCTTATAGATTAGAAGAATTATGGGGAAAATATGAACATGTTTATCTACTTTTTATAAAAAATTTTAAAAATTCTAAAATTAAAAAATATTTTAATACATATCATAAAAATGACTTGTTAAATAATATTAAAAATAATATTTTAAATTTCAAAAAAAACAAACAATTACTAAAAAAAACTTTCAATCCAAAAGATAATTCAATTTCTATAAATATTTGTTATAGCGAACAACATGAAATTGAAGTGTTATATAAAATATTAATAGAAATTCTTAATAATGATAAAGATATAGAATTTCATGATATTGTTGTTACTTCATTCAAATTAAATAATTATATAACATATATTAATTCTATATTTAAATTAAAAAATCAAGAAAAAATATCTTTTTATATTTCTCAAAATAACTGTAAAAAAACACAACAAATATTTTATACTTTTAATAAAATATTAGAATTATCTGATATTCGATTTAATAATGAAGAAGTTTTAGAATTACTTGATTTGCCAATGATATCAAAAAATTTTAATATTTCAGAAGAAGAAATAAAAATTTTATATAATTGGATTGAATCTACAAATATTAGATGGGGGATAAATGAAAAACATAAAGATAATTTAAATTTTTTAAAAATTAATCAAAATACTTGGTTTTATGGAATTGAAAAATTATTACTAAGTTATGCAATAAATGAAAAAAATAAAATTTGGAATAATATTTTATCATGTATTTCTATTGATTTATCTAAGTCAGAATTAATAGGAAAATTATCATATTTAATTAATATACTAAATAAATGGCGTGTAATTTTATCCAGAAAAAAACAAATAAAATGCTGGCATTCATTATTTAAGTCTTTTTCAAAGGATTTTTTGAATAATCAATCCGAGTTGAAATACATTTTAACAATGATGAATCAAAATTGGGAAAAAATGATTGATGATATTATATTATCTAATTATCAAAAAAAAATATCTATTAAGATTTTACAAAAAAATTTTTTATACATGACAAAAAAAATAAATACTCAAAAATTTAAATTAGGAGCTATAAATTTCTGCCATCCCTCTTTAGTATGTTATATACCATTTAAAATGGTATTTGTGATAGGATTAGACTCTAAGGGAATAATGAAAAAAAGTAATACCGATCATTTAAATCTTTTAAAAGATTATCCTTTAATAACTGACATTAATATTGATGATATAACATTTCATATATTCCTGAAAAACTTAATTGCTGCTCAAAAGTATTTTTATATGAGTTATATTGGATACTCATCAAAAAATGAAAATAAAATAAATCCATGTATATTAATTGAACAACTAATTCATTATATAGCATTACACTTTTATATTAAAAAAGATGAAAAGTTAAAAATAGAAGATAATATAAAAAAAATATCACATTATCTTGTAAAAACACACAAAAAAGAACATATTTATAACAAAATACATACAAAAATAATAAAACATAAAAATAAAAATAATATTAAAAATATTCATCAAATATTTTTTAAAAATATACTTAATATAGAGAATTCTAAAAAACAAAATTTTTTAATTAATTTAAAAGATTTAATATGTTTTTGGAAACATCCAATACGATATTTTTTTAACTTTACATTAAATACAAATTTTGCAATACAAAAAAAACTACTAACTACTGAACCTTTTATTATTAATCAATTAGAAAATTTTAAAATAAGTAATTTTTTATTAGAAAGCATGATAAATAATAAAGATTTACAAAATATATTAGAACAAATAAAATTATCTGGAATATTACCATATAAAAATTTCGGAGAAATAGCTTTAAGAAATAAATATAAAGAAATAGAACAAACAGCGCAAATAATTCATCAATATAGATTACTTCCTCAAGAAAAAGCATTTAATCTTAAAATAGAAAAATATTGTATCGAAGGAACTTTAAAAGAAATACAAAAAACCGGCTTACTCAGATGGAAAGTTAATTCAATTAATTATTCTGATCGAATATCATTATGGTTAGAACATTTAATTTACTGTATTTTAGGAGGTATTGGTGAAAGTAAAATTATAGGACATAAAAAACAAATATTTTCATTTCATTCTTTATCATATGATCAATCATATAATTATTTATTAGATTATATTGAGGGATATATAAAAGGAATTAATAATCCTTTGTTGTTAACCAAGTCAGGTTCTGCTTGGTTTGATCAAGTCTATGATATTAAAAATCATTGTATTTATAAAAATCCAGAAATTAAAAGAAAAGCATATAAAACATTATATGATACATGGACAGGAAACTCCTATAAAAAAGGAGAAAAAGAAGATATTTACATTCAAAAAATAACTTCTATACTAGATGTAAAAAAAATTTGTCATATTTCTAAAAAATGGTTAACTCCAATATTACAACATAAAAAAATTAATGAAAAAAAAACTTAATATATTTGATATATCTTTAAATGGTATAAATTTAATTGAAGCTTCTGCTGGAACTGGAAAAACTACTTCAATTGTACTCATGTATTTACGTTTATTACTTGGAATCAGAAATAAAAAAAATACTAGACCATTATTAATACAAGAAATATTAATAGTCACTTTTACTAATTTTGCTAAAAATGAAATATGTAAAAGAATTAAGCAAAATATTGAACAATTATACCTATATTTTATTACTAAAAATACTAATAATTTTATTTTAATACCATTTTTAAAAAAAATTAAAAATTTAGAAGAATCTATATATTTTTTAGAGCGAGCAAAAAAAAATATAAATCATATGGCTGTTTATACAATACATGAATTTAGCAAAAATACTTTAAAAGTAAATTTTCTTAAAATTAATGAAAAAATAATTGACAACGAAAATCTACTATTCTTACAAGCCGTAGAAGATTTTTGGAGATCGTATTTTTATAAAGTCCCAAAAGATATAATCAATATAATTTTAAAAGATTATAAAAATCCAGAATCTTTAGCATCTGATTTAAAACCAATATTTAATTTTAGTAAAGTATATTTTAAAAAAAAGTTTACTAAAAATCAAAATATTATAAACTGTCATGAAGAAAATATTAAAATAATAAATCATTTTAAACAAAAATGGTTAAAATATCATCTAATTATGTCAAGTATTATGATGACACTAAAACTTAATAAAAAAATATATAATGAACATAATATATCTAGATGGATCCAAAATATTACAAAATGGGCTCAATCTAAAACTATAGATTATCATATCCCAATTATCTTAAAATATTTTTTACATAAAAAGATTATACAAAATAAAAAAAATGATCAACCTCTATTTCATACATTTTTTGAAGATATTGAAGAAATAATAAAACAAAAGTTTTCTTTAAAAAATATTATCTTATTTGAAGCTATAAAAACAGTAGTTAAATTTTTAAAAAAAGAAAAACAAAAAAGATCTTTATTAGGATTTAATGATTTATTAAGTATTCTTTTAAAATATATCAAAAAAGATAAAAAATTAAGAAAATCTATAATTAAAAAATATCCGATAACATTCATTGATGAATTTCAAGATACTGATTTTCAACAATATCAAATTTTTGATATTTTATATAATACCAGCAAAAAAAATACTGCACTATTTTTAGTAGGAGATCCAAAACAATCAATATATAGTTTTAGAGGTGCAGATATTTTTTCTTATTTATATGCTAAATCTAAGATTAAAAAATATTATTATCTTGATATTAACTGGAGATCTTCAATAGATATGTGTCAAGCTGTAAATGATCTATTTTTTAGAAATAAAAATCCATTTTTTTTAAAAGATATTTCATTTTCAAAGGTTTCTTCTGCATTACAAAATAAAAATATACAATTCAAAATACGAGGAAAAATTCAAAAACCTATAAGTTTTTTCTTTAAAAAAGAAGAAAAAATACATATCAAGGATTACCAAGAATGGATTTCAAAACAGTGTGCGAATGAAATCTGTTATTGGTTACTTTGCGCTAAAAAAAATGAAGCTATATTAATTAATCAAAATCAAGAAAAAATTTTAAAAGAAAGCGATATTGTTATATTAGTAAGAAATAAAAACGAAGCAAAAATTATTCAAAACTCATTAGATAAAGTTAATATTAAATCTATTTATTCATCTTCTAATAAAAATATATTTCAAACTAATGATGCTTATGAACTTCTTATAATACTTCAAACAATTCTACAACCAACTAATATTACATTATTAAAACAATCTATATTTACGCATATATTTTATAAAATTTTATTAGAAGGAAATAAACAAAAAAAAATAGAAAAATCATATTTTATAACAAAAAAATTATATAAATATCGTGAAATGTGGAAAAATATAGGAATTTTTTATACTGTTAAAGCTATAATCATAGATTATCAAAAATATTCTAACAATACAAACAAATATGAATATTATCAAAAAAATATAAACTTTTTGCATATAGCAGAATTGCTAGAAAAACAATCAGAATATTTTTCTCAAGATTCTTCTTTAATCAGATGGTTTCAAAAAAAAATATTAGATAAAAAAAATATATTAGAGAATGAACATGTTAGATATTTTAAACAATCTAAAACGATAAAAATTATCACTATACATAAAGCTAAAGGATTAGAATATCCTATAGTTTGGATCCCATTTGCTGGAACTTATCAAAAATCAAAATCATATTTATATCACGATCAAAAAAAATTAAAAATATTTTTCGATTTAGATCAAAGTCAAGAAACTGAAAAAATATCAGACGAAGAACGATTATCAGAAGATCTACGTTTTTTATATGTTGCCATTACAAGAAGTATTTATCATTGTAGTTTTGGAATGGGAGATATTATCAATAAAAAAAATCAAAAAAAAAATAATAACCATAAAAGCGCTTTAGGATATATTATACAACGCGGAAATTATATGAATTATACTAATTTGATAAGTGAAATAAACTTATTACATAAAAAATCATATATGACAATTAAATATGATACGATTAATGTTCAGTTTTCTTATTCTAGAGAAGATATATATTTATTATCACCTCCTATATCTTTAATAAAAAAAACAAAAAATTGTTTTCAAATAACAAGTTTTACAAAATTTAAAAAAGAAAATTCGTCTATTAATACCAATTACAATAATTGTGATATAAATTATAGTTTTAATTCCAAAAAAATAACATTAGCAAATTTTCCAAGAGGAAAAAATATCGGAATTTTTATACATTATATATTAAATAAAATTGATTTTTCAAAAAAATTAAATATTGATTTTTTTTTAAAAGTTTTAAAAAAATATGAATTTTCAGAAAAATGGGCTCCAATATTAATGTCTTGGATAGATAGTATTATAAATATAAGATTTAAGAATATAAATTTTAGTTTATCTATGTTAAAAAAAAATCAATATGTAAAAGAAATGAAATTTTTTTTACCTATACAAAAAACATTAAATAGTACAAATTTTAATAATATTATTCAATCTTTTGATCCAATTTCTTCGCTAACTTCTAAAATATCTTTTAATTCAACAAAGGGAATTTTAAAAGGATCTATTGATTTAGTTTTTTTTTGGGAAAAAAAGTATTATATAATAGATTATAAATCTAATTATTTAGGTGATAATAACAATTCTTATTCTTTTGAAAAAATAAAAAATGAAATAATTAAAAATAGATATGATATACAATATCAAATATATACAATTGCATTACATCAATATTTAAAGAAAAAAATAAAAAAATATACATATAAAAATCATTTTGGTGGAATATTTTATATGTTTTTAAGGGGGATAGAAAAAGAAAAAAATAATAGTATTTTTTATATTGTTCCGGAGTATTCCTTAGTGGAAAAATTAGTTAATTTACTTTTATTGAAAAATTAAATAATTATTTAAATGAAAAAATTATTAAGAGATTTAGAAAAAAAGAAAATAATACGTATGATTGATGTTGTCTTTTCACAATTTATTTCTAAAAAAAATAATATTATTATGCTGGTCGCAGCTTGTGTAAGCTTTGAAAGCAATAATGGTTATCTTTATTTGCCACTTGAATATTTTAAAAAAAATAATTTTTTTTCTACTAAAAATCCAAAAATTATTAAAAAAATATTATTTATCTTAAACCAAAAAAAAATAAACTGGCATTTAGAATTATTAAATCATCACGCTTTTAACAATGGAAACATTGTAACACCATTCGTTTTTGTGCAAAAAAAAATTTATCTTTATAAGATATGGAAAGCAAAAAAAAATATTTTTCAATATTTAAATCAAAAACAAACAAGTACTAAATTTCATTTAATAAAAAATTATAAATTTTTAGACGAATTATTTCCTAGTAGAATATATAATTCCCAAAAAATAGCTATAGCATTGAGTTTAATTAATCAAATCCTTTTTATTTTAGGAGGTCCTGGTACAGGAAAAACTACCACAATAATAACAATTATTATTGCGTTAATAAAATATTCAGAACAAAATATTAAAATACAATTATCCGCACCTACTGGAAAAGCTACAGAACGTTTAATTGAAATATTAAATAATCATTATAAATTTTTAAATTTATATCTATCTAAAGAACAAATTAAATGTTCTCTATTAAAACCCGTAACTATACATCAACTATTAGGAATATCTAAAATATCAGATAGAATTTTTTTTAATGAAACTCATCCTTTAAATGTAGATGTTTTAATTATTGATGAAGTATCTATGATAGATATTTTAATGATGAATAATATTTTTTTATCTACTAAAAAAAATACTAAAATTATTTTTATTGGCGATCATAATCAATTATCTCCAATAGGAATAGGTTCTATTTTAAAAAAAATTTATAATTATTCAAGTCATGGTTATAGTTTAGAAACAACATATTTTTTAAAAAAAATTACAAAATATTCGAATATATACAATAAAGAAAATAAAAATAATACTTTTTTAATAAGTGATAAAATATGTATTTTAAAAAAAAATTATAGATTTCAAAAAAATTCAGGAATTTATATAATATCAAATGCAATATATCAATATAAAGAAAAAGTTTTTATTCAATTATTTAAAAATTTAATCCAAAATGTTTTATTTTATGAAATTAACTTCGAAAATCAATATAAAGACATGATAGAAAAAATCATTTTTTATAATAAAAGATATTGGGATAAAATAGATAAAAAAGAAAATATCAAAGAAATAATAAAAATATTTAAAAAACATCAAACACTATGTGTTCTTCGAGAAGGTTTATTCGGGGTAAATAACATAAATAAAATTTTAGAAAAAACAATGCACAAAAAAAATATTATTAAAAAATTTTTTTTGATCAAAAATCAAATGTGGTATATAGGAAAACCTATTATTATAAATAAAAATAACAAATATTTAAATTTATCTAATGGCGAAATAGGGATTACTCATTTAAATTATGAAAATAAATTACAAGTATTTTTTTTAAAAAATAATGATAGCATTAAATGTATTCCAATTGATTTACTAGAACATTATGAAACCGCTTGGTGTATTACAGTGCATAAAGCACAAGGTTCTGAATTTGATAATATAACATTAATACTTCCGAATAAAAATTCAGAAATATTAAATAAAGAAATTCTATATACAGCAGTAACTAGATCTCGAAAAAAAATAAGCATATTTTCAAATAAAAAAATATTTATTTTGGCATCAAAAAAACAAAAAATTTAATATTTTAGAATAAATCTATTGTTAAAATTTTAGAACAACGTTGATAATTATATATTTTTTTCTTACTTTCAGGAAGAATATTAATATTAGAAATCATAAAACCCCTTTCTTGAAACCAATGAATACTATGTGTAGTAAGTACAAATATTTTTTTTAAATTTATTTGTTTAGCATGTAATTTAATTGTTTTAAGCAACCAGTCACCTCGAGAAGAATTTCGATAATCAGGATGCACTGCAACACAGGCCATTTCTCCTATACTTTCTTTGAAAAAAGGATATAATGCAGCGCATGCAATAGTTAAATTATCACGTTCAATAATGGTAAATTTATCTACTTCCATTTCTAATTGTTCTCTTGATCTTCGGACTAAAATTCCTTTTTTTTCTAAAGGTCTAATTAATTCTAAAATTCCACCAATATCATTAATATTAGCTTGTCTAATTTTTTCAGCAGACTCCATAACCATCTGTGTTCCAATACCATCACGAGAAAAAAGCTCTTGCAATAAAGCTCCATTTTCGTGATAACTAATTAAATGACTTCTATTAACGCCATTTTTACATGCTTTTATAGAGCCTTTTAGAAAACGAATTGTTGAAGAAGTATAATCTCCATTTTTTTCTAAATTTTTAATTTTTTTATTAATATCATCAGGAAGTAACTCTGAAATAGTTTTACCTTTACCATCAAGAACTCCTTGATTACTACAAAAACCTATCATTTTCTCTGCTTTTAACTTAATGCTGATTTGCGTAGCAATTTCTTCGGAGCTTAAATTAAAACTCTCTCCTGTGACAGAAACGGCAACAGGACCAATCAAAACTATATAACTATTTTTTAATTGACAATCAATAGCATTTTTATCAATTCTTCTGATTTTACCGGTATGAATATAATCTACACCATCATCAATACCTAAAGGTTGTGCAATAATAAAATTTCCGCTAACGACATTAATATTTGCACCTTGAAGAGGGGTGTTAGTTAAAGTCATTGATAGACGAGCGGTAATATCTAGTTGTAATCTTCCCGCTGCTTGTTTAACTTGCTCTAAACATGCTAAATTAGTTATACGAATATATTTATGATATAATATTTTAATTTGTTTTTCATTTAAATTTAAATTAATTTGAGGAGCGGCACCATATACAACTACTAATTTAATACCCAAACTATGCAATAATCCAATATCATTAATAATACCAAAAAAATTTCCATACTTAATTGCTTCACCACTTAACATAATTACAAATGTTTTTCCACGATGAGCATTAATATAAGGAACACTATGGCGAAAACCCTGAACTAATTCAGTAGTACGCTCTTTCATAATAATCCTCTTGCTTTTTAACTTAAATCTCTATATTATTTTTTAGTAATTATAACTAATTATTTTATAATAAAATTTTTAATTTTTAAAATAAAAATTTTTATCAAGAAGATATAAATTTTGGAAGATTTTTTAAGATGGGATTTATTTGGTTGCGGGGGCTGGATTTGAACCAACGACCTTCGGGTTATGAGCCCGACGAGCTACCAGACTGCTCCACCCCGCTTCAGTTAGTAAAGAATACATCTTTAATAAAAAAAATGCAACCTTTTTTTAAATACATTTGCATAAAAACCAATTTAATATAAATTACATAACATTACGATGATTAATTACAGTATTTTAAAAATTAAAAAGAATAAAAATATCAAAAAAATAATTATAAATATAATGTTTATGTTTATAGTTTCATGTAATAATTACGATTCTAGCAAAGGTCAGCAATATAAAATAAAACTAATTAAAAATTTTACTGAAACAAAAAAAATAGATATTTCAACACAATTAATCAACCAAAAAGAATTTGTTAAGCAATTAGAAAAAATTAAAAAATTTTCTCCTAATTTATATCTAAAAAATCTATATCTTTATAACAACATTAAAAAATGGTTAAAAATATCAGATATTAATCAATTAAGTAAATTTGGAATTAAAACGTTTCAAATGAAAGGTATTGATAATTATGGAAATGTTAAAATCACAGGATATTATACACCTGTAATAAAAGCTAGTAAAATAAAAAAAGATAATTTTATATATCCAATATATCGAACACCATCTACTTTAAACAAGTATCAAATTCTACCACAAAGAAAAGATATTTATAATGGCGTTTTAAAAAAAAAATATATTTTAGCATATAGTAATTCTTTGATAGATAATTTTATTATGGAAATCCAAGGAAGTGGTTTCATAGACTATGGAAAAAAAAAATCATTAACTTTTTTCAGCTATTCAAAAAAAAATAATTGGCCATATACAAGTATAGGGAAAATATTGATAAAACGAGGCGAAATAAATAAATCAAATATATCCATGGAAAGTATTAAATATTGGTGTAATCACCACACTAATCGAGAAGTTCGACAATTACTCGAAGAAAATAAATCTTTTGTTTTTTTTGAAGAAACTAAAAAAAAAGAAGTATTTGGATCTAGCTCTGTACCATTAATAGAAAAATCAGCAATAGCTGTTGATCATTCTATTATTAAAAATGGAAGTATATTATTAGTACAAATACCTTTGCTTAACAGCAAAGGTGTCTTTATTAATAAATATGAAATGAGACTATTAATTGCATTAGACGTTGGAGGTATGATAAAAGGGCAACATTTTGATTATTACCAAGGGATTGGAAAACAAGCTGGTATGCAAGCAGGTTTTTACAATCACTACGGATATGCTTGGATATTAACAACAAATCTTATAAAATAAACGAAAACTAAACAATGAATATTATTCAATCAGGTATCACTAATCAAAAAGCATCAATTGCGATAATTGTTTCTAGATTCAATCAATTTATCAACAATACTTTATTATCTGGAGCATTAGATACCTTAACAAGAATTGGACAAGTACAAGAAGAAAACATTTCAACGATATATGTTCCAGGAACTTATGAAATACCTTTAATAGCAAATTATATAGCAAAATATAAAAAATATAATGCTATTGTAGCAATAGGAACAGTAATTAAAGGTAGTACAGATCATTTTAAATACATTGCTAGTGAAACATATAATAATCTTTCTAAAATTAGTATAAAATATTTTATTCCAATCACATTAGGCATATTAACTACAAATAACTTAAAACAATCTATTGAAAGATCAGGTTTAAAAATGGGAAACAAAGGATCTGAAGCTGCATTAGCAGCATTAGAAATGATTAATATCATGGAAAAATTAAAAATAAATAACAATTAAATCATGAAATATAGTGAATTTGAAATTATCTCTAATTTTTTTAATAAAAACCAAAAAACAGAAAAAAATCTTATTAAAGGTATCGGAGACGATTCTGCATTAATACAAATACCGAAACATAATATTCTTGTAATAAGTACCGATACTTTGGTGGAAGGAACGCATTTTTTCAAAAATATAAATCCTAAAAATTTAGCATATAAAACAATTGCTGTAAATCTTAGTGATCTTGCTGCTATGGGTGCAACACCCAAGTGGATTACGTTATCTATTACTATGCCAAAACCAAATAATAAGTGGTTACAATGTTTTAGTGAAAAATTTTTTAAGATTTTAAATAAATATAAAATTGCCCTTATAGGGGGGGATACTAACCGTGGCCCTTTGAGTATTACGTTAAGTGTATACGGATTAATTCAAGGAAAGAAAGCATTATTAAGAGAAAATGCTAAAGAAGGAGACTTAATATACGTCACAGGATATCTTGGGGAAAGTGCTGCCGGTTTTTTTTTACTGCAAGAAAAAAAATATTTGATTAATAGAGACATAAGAAAATATTTCATTCAAAAACATCTTCATCCTATTCCACGTATTTCGGAAGGAATAATATTAAATAAATTTGCTAATGCAGCGATAGATATATCAGATGGATTAATAGCTGATTTAGGTCATATATTAGAACGCAGTCAATGTGGAGCTGATATTGAACTAAATCAATTACCTATTTCTAACAATTTAATTAAAAATTTCAAAGAAAAAAATTATTTGAATTGGATTTTATATTTCGGAGAAGACTATGAATTATGCTTTACAGTTTCTAAAAAAAATATTGAACAATTAAATTTAGCAATTAGACAACATTTAATTCATTGTAAACATATTGGATATGTGACCTCAAAAGAAAAAGGTTTTAACTTGCTTAAAAAAAATAAAAAAATTAATTTCACAAAAACTGGTTTTAATCATTTTAATTAAAAAATTTTTAAACATTCTGGTATAATATGAAAAATATATCTTATATGAAAAGAGCAATACAACTAAGTAAATTGGGAGAGTTTACAACTGCTCCAAACCCTAATGTTGGATGCGTAATAGTAAACAACAATCATATTGTTGGAGAAGGGTGGCATAAAAAATATGGAGATAATCATGCTGAAATTAATGCGTTAAACATGGCAGGTAAAAAAGCTAAAGGAGGAACGGCATATATTACATTAGAGCCATGTAATCATTTTGGAAAAACTCCACCATGCTGCAAAGCATTAGTGAACTCTGGAATAACTCATGTAATAATATCAAGTTTAGATCCTAATCCTAAAGTTTCTGGTAAAGGAATTATTTATCTCAGAAACCATGGTGTTTTTGTAGAAATAGGTATGTTATCAAACGAATCTAAAAAATCTAATAAAGGTTTTTTTAAACGAATGAAAACTGGTTTCCCATGAATTCAACTTAAATTAGCAATGTCAGTAGATGGAAGAATTGCTATGAAAAGTGGAGAAAGTAAATGGATTACTTCTAAATATTCACGCCAAGATGTTCAAATGTTTCGAGCAAAAAGTTCAGCAATTTTGAGTACTAGCAAGACAATTATACATGACCATGCACGATTAACTGTCAGAAAACAAGAATTTAGCAAAAAAATATTATCTAAATTTCCTGAAAAAGACTTTATACATCCATACAGAATTATTGTAGATAGTAAAAATAAAATAAAAAAATCACATAAAATAATGCATACAAAAGAAAAAATCTTATTAATCAGATTAAAACGAGACAATGAAATATGGCCAGAAAATGTTAAACAAATTATAATAAAACCATATAAAAATAAAGTTGATATTATGTCTATGTTTAAATTTCTAGGAAATTTAGAAATCAATAACATATGGATAGAAGCTGGAAGTAGTTTAGCTGGTTCATTATTAAAAATGAAAATAATAGATGAAATTGTTTTATATATTGCTCCTAAAACATTAGGTCATGAAGGAAAACCATTATTTTTTTTAAAAAATAGTTTTAAATTATTCGAATGTATTAAATTTAATTTTTTAGATCTTAAAAAAATAGGACCAGATATAAGATTGATTCTAGAACCTCAAGAAAAAATAAAAATTAGGAAAACTTTATGATAAACCCAAATTTTAGAAGAAAAGCTCGTGCTTGCGCTTTACAAATGCTTTATTCCTGGGAAATCTCTAAAAATAATATCCAAGATAATACAGTGGAATTTTTAAAAGAAAAAAATCAACGAAATATTGATTTAGAATATTTTTATGATCTAATTTTAGGAATAACAAATAACTGCGAAAATATCGATAATTTAATGAAGCCATATTTGTCTCGTTCACTTAAAAAGCTAGGGCAAGTAGAAAAAGCAATTCTTAGAATTTCATTTTATGAACTATATACAAGAAATGATATACCTTATAAAGTTTCTATTAACGAAGGTATTGAATTAGCTAAATTATTTGGATCAGAAGATAGTCATAAATTTATTAATGGTGTTTTAGATAAAGCTGCATTAAAAATAATAAAAGAAAAAAAATAATATTATTTTAATTTTATAAAAAACTAAATAACCAATAAAAAATATCTAAATATTTAATAAGATGATACCCAAGAAAAAATTTTCTCTTCAATTCCTTCAGCATCTAATTTATAATCATGTCTAATTTCTTCTTGACTGCCTTGAGAAATAAATGCATCTGGTAGACCAATATTTAATACGGGAATCAAAATTTTTTTTATCATAATAAATTCGTTCACCGAGCTCCCAGCGCCACCTGATATAATTCCTTCTTCAATAGTAACGAAAAATTTACATGTAGCAGACAACTTAATAATTATCTTTGTATCCAATGGTTTTACAAATCGCATATCAACTAATGTAGCATTTAAATTATTTGCTACCGATAAAGCAGCTTTTAATAAAGTACCAAAATTTAAAATTGCTATATTACGACCTATTCTCTTTAAAATAGATTGACCTAATGGTACTATTTGCATTGGCATTAATGGTTCTCCAGTTCCTTTTCCTTTAGGATATCTTACTACAGTAGGTCCTTTTTTATACATATATGCAGTATATAACATTTGTCTGCATTCATTTTCATTGCTTGGAGTCATAATTACAAGACCAGGAATACATCTTAAATAGGCTAAATCAAATGCACCTTGATGTGTCGGCCCGTCATTACCTACTATTCCACCTCTATCAACAGCAAATAAAACAGATAACTTTTGAAGTGCCACATCATGTATAATTTGATCATAAGCACGTTGTAAAAAAGTAGAATAAATAGAAACTACTGGATTATATCCTGCAGCGGCCAATCCAGCAGCAAAAGTAACTGCGTGTTGTTCAGCAATAGCAACATCAAAATATTGCTTAGGAAATAAACGAGAAAATTTCAGCATTCCAGAACCTGTGCACATTGCAGGTGTAATGGCTACCAGTTTTTTATCAATATTTGCGATTTCACATAACCAAGAACCAAATACTTCTGAATAAGTAAGAATTTTATTAGAAGATGAAACATTATTATACGGAACTGTATGCCATTTAATCGGGTCTAATTCTGCTGGAAGATAACCTTTTCCTTTTTTTGTCAATAAATGTAGTAAACAACTTCCTTTTCTATATTTTATATCCTTTAAAAGATGAATTAAATTAAAAATATTATGCCCATCAAAAGGTCCTAAATATCGAAAAGATAAATTTTCAAAAAATGAACTTTTTAATATATGATTATATTGAATACTTTTTAAATATTTTAAATGTTTATTTAAAGCTCCTATATTTTTAGAAATAGACATTTCATTATCATTTAATACAACTAATAAATCAGATTGTACTTCGCCTGCATGATTCATGGCTTCAAATGCTATACCAGCAGTAATGGCTCCATCACCAATAACACAAATAGTTTTTCTATTTTTTCCTTCTTTTTGAGCTGCAATAGACAATCCTAAACCTGCACTAATTGAAGTAGAAGAGTGACCTGAGCCGAATGTATCATATTGACTTTCTTCACGAAAAGGAAATGGATGTAAACCATTTTTTTTTCTAATACTTACAATTTTTTTTGCTCTTCCAGTCAAAATTTTATGAGGATAAGCTTGATGTCCAATATCCCATAACAAATTATCAAATGGTGTATTATATACATAATGCAAAGCAACTGTAATTTCCACTACACCTAATCCAGATGCAAAATGCCCTTCAGTAATTAAAATTATATCTAATAAGTATTTTCGTAATTCTAAACAAAGTTGAGGCAATTTATTAATTGGTAAATATCTTAAATTTTTAACTGAAGTAGCTAAAGATAAAATCGGATATTTTTTCATATCAAAATTCATTAGAAACTCATTGTTCAATTCATTTTAAACGTTGGATTATAAAATTTATTAAAAATTCTAATTTATTAATAATAAAACACTCTTTTTTAAATAACTCTAAAATAGATAATGCTTCTTCATGTAATAAATTGATTTTTTTCTGAGATTTTTCGATACCTATTAAATATGGGTATGTATTATAAATACTGTTATTATTTTTACTCTTTTTAATATCACTCTGATAATCAAAAACATCATCTTGAATTTGAAATGCTAAACCTACAGAAATAGCAAGACGATCTAAAAGCAAAAAAATTTTTTTAGAAAAAAAATTTGAAGAAAAATATGACAATCGAACAGATGATCTAATTAAAAATGCAGTTTTATATAAATTGATTTTTTCTAATTCAGTAATATTCAATTCTTTTGTATCTTTTTGTAAATCTAATGTTTGTCCAATACACATTCCTTTAGATCCAATAGAATTGGATAATTCAGAAATAATTTTTATACGTTTTTGGTAAGAAATACCAGGCATAGGGTCTGTCGATAAAACATTAAATGCCAAACTTTGAAGTGCATCCCCAGCAAGTAGAGCAAAACTTTCACCGTATTTTATATGACAAGACAAATTTCCTCTTCGAAAATAATCATTATCCATACATGGTAAATCATCATGAATTAAAGAATAAGCATGAATTAATTCAATAGCAATAGATATTGCATCTAATGCAACAATGTCCACTTTCAACATTTCACCAACAATATACACTAAACATGCACGTAATCTTTTGCCCCCTGTCAATACTCCATATTTCATAGATTTTATAAGAATTGAATTTTGAAAAGGTAAATTATTTAATTTATCGAATAGTTTTTGATTTATGCGATATTGATAAAACTCATAAAAATTAGTTAAATTCACATTGCAATACCTAAAATAAAAAAATTAATATAAAATTTTTTTAATTATACTATATAAATATTATTTTTTACAAAAACAATTAAGAATAAACCAAATAAATACCAAATACATTTCAAATAAAAAAATTTGTGAAATATTTAAATAAGTATATAACCATCCATTAATGATTCCTCCTAAAGATATCCCTAAATATTGGCTAACAGAATAAATACTCATAATACTACCTTTAAAATTATAAATAGATATTTTTTTACTTAAATATGTGGGAAGAAATACTTCTAATATATTAAAGGCAATAAAAAATATTTGTAAAGCTATTATTAAAGAGACTAAGTGAGAATATAATAATAAAAAAAGCAATGATGATAAAAAAATTAAAATAATACATAATTCAATAATATTTTTTAAACAAAAATAAAATTTTTTATAAAACACTATAAAATATAAAACAAAAAAAGAAAACATTATTGTAACTAAATAAATTATCCAGTGATAATTTAATATAATTCCAGAAACTTCTAATTGATGGGGTATAATTAAAAAATGCATTGTTAATAAAAAATGCAAAAAAAATATACCTAAATAAAATCTACAAAAATTTTTATTAAAAAAATATTTAATATTTTTTAAATTCAATAATTCTATTTCTTTTTTAAAAATTTTTTTTATACTCGCTTTATTGTTAAGGGAAGGAATCATAAAAAAAACAACAAAAATACAAACAATTGAAAATATAGAAGAAAACCAAAAAATAAAAGAAAAACTAAATTTTTTAATAACTAACGAACCTAAAACAATAGAAATCAAAAAAGAAATAGCAAAACTGATACCTATAGCTGCAGTAGATTTAACACGATTTTCCTTACGAATTAAATCAGATAATAATGCCATAGATACACCAGAAATAGCGCCAGAACCTTGTATAAACCTTCCAATAATTAGTCCTGAAATAGAATTTGTATTAGCAGCTATTATACTTCCAATAAAAAAAACAAAAAGACCAAAGATAATTATTTCTTTTCTACCAAACTTATCAGATAACAAACCAAATGGAATTTGAAATATCATTTGAGCAACAGCATAAGCACTAACAGATAATCCAATTAAAAATTTATTACCCCCATCTAAATATAAGCCATATTTACTCAATACCGGAAGCATAGAAAATACACCCAGCATACGTAATAAAAAAACAATACAAAAACTCAATGTAACTTGTAATTCAAAAAAATTCATTTTATAATTTTTCATATTATACTCAATATTTTTAAAAAAACTTTATACTATAAAAAATTATGTTATCAATAAAAAATACTAAACCATCTCTCACTTATGAAAAAATAGAAAAAGATTTAGAAGGTTATTTAAAAAACAATAAAGATTGGAATATTAAATTAGCCGAAGAAATTGCAAAAAAAGAAAAAATAATACTCACAGATAAACACTGGGAAATAATATATTTTATAAGAAAATTTTATTTCGACTATAATATTACACCATCAATGCGAATGCTAATCAATGGGATTAGAAAAGAAATTGGAAAAAAAATTCATAGCGTTTATTTGTTTCAATTATTTCCTAAAGGTCCAGCAAAGCAAGCTAGTAAAATAGCTGGAATACCGAAACCTTCAAAATGTTTATAAAAAATATTAATATTTAAAATCAATTGAAATTAATATATTAAAAAATACAATTATTATAATAGATAAATAAAATAGTTTTTTAGATAACTTAAAATTATCTTTTTCTTTTATATTTAAGTATGATATATACAACCAATAAAAATTTAAAATTGAAATAAAAAAAAGAAAAAAATAACCTAGATAACCTAAAAATGTTAATAAAAAACTAGATAAAGTAAAACAGATGATATAATAAAAAATAT
Source organism: Buchnera aphidicola (Aphis aurantii) (assembly GCF_039388985.1). Classification (NCBI taxonomy): domain Bacteria; kingdom Pseudomonadati; phylum Pseudomonadota; class Gammaproteobacteria; order Enterobacterales; family Erwiniaceae; genus Buchnera; species Buchnera aphidicola. The sequence goes on from NZ_CP135021.1 coordinate 504,430, forward strand.
GTTTTTTTGTTTTTAAAACACCCTTTACAACAGAAAAAACAGATAAATTTGCATTTTTGTAGTCTTTTAGATAAACAATAGAAATAGCATAAAAATGAGACATTTGCCAAAATATTAAAGTAATAAATAAAATAATACAAAATGAACTAATATTATTATTAACAGCAGAAAAACCAATTACAGATGGTATTGAACCTGAAAAACTACCAAAAAAAGTAGAATATATCGATGTTCTTTTTAAAAAAGTATAAATAAAAACATAAATAATAAATCCAATGAGTGCTAAAAACATTGATAAAAAATTTACTAAAAAACCTAATATACATATACCTAAAATACCTATAATAATTCCAAAAATATAACCTGATATAGGTTTAATTAGTTTTTTAACTAAAACTCTATTTTGAGTTCGGCACATTTTACAATCAATTTTTATATCAATTAAATTATTAAAAACACAACTAGCAGCAATTACTAAAGATGTTCCTAGAATAGTAGATATAAATAAAAAAAAATTAAAAGAAAAACGAGACGAGAATAAAAAACTACCTATAGTTAAAATGACATTTCCTAAAATAATACGAGGTTTAATTATTTCTAAATAATATCTCAACATATAAATAAATATATTTTTAATAATTTTATATCATCATAACATGATGTTTTAAATTAAACATAATCCATATAGAACCAAATATAACAATAAATATAATAATCAAAATAAATAATAGCGATGTTAAATACCAATTCTTCTTTTTCATGCTATTCAAATGTAAAAAATAGACAAAATGTATGACAATTTGAATAAAAGCACATAATAAAATTATTAATTTATTTGTTAAATGTGGTAAAAAATTATTTTTTGAAATGAAAAATGGAACTATCGTTAATAATATAGAGAGTAAAAAACTATATATATAAGATTGTACTTTTTTGTCCAAATAAAATTTAAAACATTTATGCATTTACATTACTCCATATTTAAATAAACAAAAGTAAAAATACAAATCCATATGATATCTAAAAAATGCCAAAATAAACTAAAACACAATATTCTAGTTTGAATAGTATGAGTTAATCCTAATTTAAAAATCTGATAAATGATTGATAATATAAAAATTAAACCAAAAATAATATGAATACCATGTGTACCTATAATTGTAAAAAAAATAGAAAAAAAAGCATGTTTATCAGGGGTATAATTTTCTATAAATAAATCATAAAATTCATTACCTTCCATTATCAAAAACACTATACCTAAAAAAAAAGTAAATATAAAATAAAAATAAACCATTTTTATATTTTTTTTATCTTGTGCTATAGTTAGCATAGCACATGTTAACGAGCTTAATAATAAAATACATGTTTCAAAAAAAATAGAAGATAAATGAAAAATTTTATGATTAATAAAATTAACAGGTAAATTATTAAAAATAATTGCATATACGGCAAATAAAACAGCAAACATAACGCAATCACTCATTAAATATATCCACAATCCAAATAATTTATTACTTTGTACATGATCATCTTTGCAGGAATATGGAATTTTATTTGTTATTTTTTTTATCATTTTAAACCTACTTTTTTAATATTTAAAAATTTTTGATCTTCTATTTCTTTAATTTCTTTTATAGAAACTACATATTCATTATGTTCATTAGTACTTTTGATAATTAAGCTTGTAATTATTGTAAAAAAAGATAATAAACATAACCAAGTAATATGCCAAACAGCTGAAAAACCAAATATTAAAGATAAAAAACCAATCACCACTCCTAATCCCGTATTTTTTGGCATATGAATTTCATGATAATCAATATTTTTTATATGTTTCTTTTGTTTTTTTGATTCCCAAAAGTCATCTTTGTTTTTAACATGAGGGACGATAGCAAAATTATAAAAAGGTGCAGGTGAAGAAGTAGACCATTCTAAAGTTCTTCCATCCCATGGATCACCAGTGATATCTAAATTATTACGACGATATTTAATTGAAACATAAAATTGAACTATTTGACATATAATGCCAATACCAATTAAAATAGCGCCAAATGCGGAAACACATAATAAAAAATGAAATTCTACATCAATATTTTGACTTAAACGACGAGTCATACCCATTAAACCTAAAAAATATAACGGCATAAAAGCAGTAAAAAAACCTATTATCCAAAACCAAAATGCACGTTTTCCCCAAATTTCATTTAAAACAAAACCAAATAATTTTGGAAACCAATAATTAATACCAGCAAAACAACCGAAAACAACACCACCAATTATTACATTATGAAAATGAGCAACTAAAAATACACTGTTATGCAAAATAAAATCAGCTGGAGGAATAGATAATAATACACCAGTCATCCCGCCAATAGAAAAAGTTAATAAAAAACCAATAGTCCATAACATTGAGGAATGCATATGAACACGACCTTGGTACATAGTAAATAACCAATTAAAAATTTTTACCCCAGTTGGAATTGCTATAATCATAGTAGTAATTCCAAAAAAAGCATTAACATTTGATCCTGCACCCATAGTAAAAAAATGATGCAACCACACAATAAAAGATAAAATAGTAATAGCTAGTGTTGCCCATACTAAAGACACATATCCAAATAAACGCTTTTTTGAAAAAGTAGCCACAACTTCTGAAAAAATACCAAACACCGGAAGAACTAAAATATATACTTCTGGATGTCCCCAAATCCATATTAAATTTACATACATCATAGCATTTCCACCTAGATCATTAGTAAAAAAATGAAAATTTAAATAACGATCTAAAGTTAATAAAATTAAAGTAATAGTTAATACTGGAAAAGATATGATAATTAATATATTTGTACATAAAGCTGTCCAGGTAAATACAGGCATTTTAAATAAATTCATCCCTGGAGCTCTCATTTTTAAAATAGTTACTAAAAAATTAATCCCTGTTAAAGTTGTTCCAATTCCAGAAATTTGAAGACTCCAAATCCAATAATCTACCCCTACTCCAGGGCTATATTTAATACCAGAAAGAGGGGGATAAGCTAACCATCCGGTTTGTGCAAATTCACCAATTCCCAAAGAAATAGTTAACAATACAGCACTACTTACATTTAACCAAAAACTTAAACTATTAAGAAAAGGAAATGCCACATCTCGAGAGCCAATTTGAAGTGGAATAACTAAATTCATTAATCCAATAACAAGAGGCATAGCTACAAAAAAAATCATTATCACACCATGTGCTGTAAATATTTGATCATAATGATGTGAAGGTAAAAAACCAGGATTTCCTGAGGATGAAATAACTTGTTGAGCACGCATCAATATAGCATCTACAAAACCTCTGAATAACATAACAAAAGCTAATATACCGTACATAATAGCTATCTTTTTATGATCAACAGTTGAAAACCATTCAGACCATAAATATTTCCATTTTCCATAATAAGTAATACCCGAGATTAAACATAGTCCAATTAAAATAATAAAAAAATAAGTCACCATTATAATGGGCTCATTATAAGGTATAGCATCTAATGTTAATTTTCCAAACATATTTTATTTCTCCTGCTTGATGAAAAAAATGACATTGAATATGATTAATTAAATAAATTAATGCACTATTCTGTCAAATAATGTCTTTTCAACATTAGAAAAATATTCTACATAATGATTTTCATTCGGAAAAGATACTTTGTTAAATTTTTTTAGAGTGTTTAACTTTTTCGGCGAATGTTGTATTTTATCAATCCAATCTATAAATATTTTTTTATTTGGTAACGAGATAACAGTAAACTTCATATTAGAAAATCCTCTTCCACTATAATTAGAAGATATTCCTTTATATTTTCCTAAATCGTTAGAAATTAAATTTAATTTTGTTATCATTCCAGGCATGGCGTATATTTGACTTCCAAGGGATGGAATAAAAAAAGAATTCATAACAGAATTTGAAGTTATACGAAACACTACTGGTGTATTTTTAGGAAAGGCTATTTCATTAATAGTTGCTACACCATAATCTGGATAAATAAACAACCATCTCCAATCTAATGCAATGACATCTATTTTAATAGGTTTATATTTTGATAATATAGACTTTTTAGGATCTAATAAATGAGAATAATTCCATGTTAGATATGCTAAAAAAGATATTATTAAAATAGGTATAATCCATATAATTGTTTCTATTGTTTTAGATTCAGACCAATTCGGTTTATATATTTCAGTTATATTAGAAGCACGATATTTAATTGAAAAATATATTGTCATAAAAAAAACAGGAATAACTATAAATAACATCATTATAAATGATATTAGAATTAATGAAGATTCTTGTTGAGCGACGATTCCATGTGAGTTTAAGAGCATACTATCACAACCATTTAATATGAAAATAATTGAAGTTAATAATAATATCTTAAAAAATTTATTAAAATTTGAATATATCATTTTAGAGAACCTCAAATTTAATATTGTTAATTAAAATATTTTATAATTATTTTAATTAATTACAAATTTTACATTTTTAAAATACTAATAATTTTTGAAATAATTGAATTATTTTTAAAAAATTGATAAAATTTAAAATAAAAATATGTTTTTATTAAGTATTTTATTATATTTTTCAAAAATAGAATTGCTTTTAAAGAAATTATTTCAAAATAATTTCATAAAATCTAAAATAAAATTTTTTACCTGTTTTTTAAAATATTAATTGGGATATAAAACTAACTTTATGTGTTTAGAAAAAATAAAAAAATATTTAACATTAAAAATCAATATAATCAATATTGAAATTTATAACGATAGTAACTTTCATAAAAATACTTCAAATACTCTTACGCATCTAAAAATAATTATTATTAGCGATGATTTTATTAATCACAAAACAATTAACAGACATCGATTAATTTTTAAAAGATTAAGTGAAATACATAAAAAAAAAATATATTCAATTACATTATATACTTATACTTCATACGAATGGAAACATAGAAAATATAAAAATAATAATTCTTTAAAATGCTTTCAACATGATAAATAACTATTATTGCTATAAATAATTTTAAGATAATGTGAAAATAAAAAAATTTACTAATTTACTTATAATTTTTTGTAAAATATTCTGATAAAATATCACGCATTTTATTATTCATTCTAAGCATATTTAAAATAATTTATTCAATTAAAAATCCATTAAAATTAATAAATAAAAAATACCAATATCTAAAATTAACTGATAAATGTAATTTTTTAAGGTAATAAAATGAAATTTCTTCTGGAAAAAACTAAAGATGCAGGTCATCGTGTTACAATCAATATTCCAAAAATAATAATTGATCAAGCTCTTATTAAAGAATTTTCTAAAATTAATAAAACAACCAATATTAACGGTTTTAGAAAAGGCAAAGCGCCTATTAAGATAATACAACAAAAATATGGAAATAATGTTTATTATGATGTATTTAATAAACTAATGCAAAAATTTTTTTTTGAATTCTTAAGTAAAGAAAAAATAAATATTATTGGACACCCTAAATATTTTATAAATAAAAATGAAGAAAAAAATGAAAACTTTAAATATTCTGTAATTTATGAAATTTATCCTCATATCAAAATTAAAAAACTAAACCTCATCAAAGTAGAAAAAAGTATTGTTAATATCACTGATGCAGAGGTAAAAAAAAATCTCATCGAGAATCAAACAAAAACTACTGTTTGGAATAAAGTCAACAGATCTATCAAAATCAATGATCGAGTAAAAATTAGTTATTCATTATATGATAATAATAGAAAAATAGAAAAATTTGGCATAAAAAACATTCAATTTATTGTTTTAAACAATAATTTATTAAATGAATTAAATAACAAAATAATTAATCATTACACTGATGATGTTATTTTTTTAAAAATATTTTTTTCTTCATTTCATCCTGAAAAAATACTTCATAAAAAAAATATAACATTGAAAATTAAAATAATACGCATTGAAGAAAAAGAAGAATTAAAAATAAAAAAAAATATTCAAAATACAAAATTTATTGAATTAAACTTACAATCCATAAAAAATAAAATAGTACAAGATATAAACAAATTAATTCAAAATCAATTAAAAAATCAAATTATACACAAGCTAGTAACATTAAATCCAATTAAAATACCTCCTATCTTATTGAAGGAAGAAGTAAAAAATTTACATCAAAAATTAATAGAAGAATATAAAACAAAAAAAAATATTTTAGATAAACGATATCATATTAATCTTGAATTATATGCTAAAAAAAGATTATATACTAAGTTAATCTTAGAAAAAATCATTAATGATAATAAAATTGTAGTTGATGAAGAACAAATAGAATTCACCATTAAAGAAATATCTTCAAAATATAAAAATCCGTTAGAAATTATTAATTTATATAATCAAAATAAAATATTAAGAAAAACAATAAAAAATTTAGAACTAGAAAAAAAAGCTATAATATTTTTACAAAATAAAATTAATATTATAGATAAACATTATACTTTTGATGAATTTATACGTAATAACAGAAATTATTCAGAAGAACTATTTTTTTAAAAATCAAAATTTTTAATAATTTCGATTAAAATATTTAGATTATAAAAAATTTTAATATTTTATTTTTCACTTGATTTTTTTTATTTAAGAGAATACTAGAAAATGTCTCATTCAATATTAATTCCAATGGTTATTGAACAAGATTCAAGAGGAGAACGTTCATATGACATATATTCAAGATTATTAAAAGAACGTATAATTTTTATCAGCGGAACTATTGAAGATAGAATGGCAAATACTATTATAGCTCAAATGCTATTTTTAGAGGCTGAAAACCCAGAAAAAGATATATTTTTATATATTAATTCACCTGGTGGTATTATTACTTCAGGTATGTCTATTTATGATACTATGCAATTTATTCATCCAGATGTAAGAACTATTTGCGTAGGACAGGCATGTTCAATGGGTGCTTTTCTTTTGGCATCTGGTACAAAAGGTAAAAGATTTTCTTTATTAAATTCAAGAATTATGATCCACCAACCATTAGGTGGTTTTCAAGGACAAGCATCAGATATTGCAATTCATACAAAAGAAATAATTAAAACGAAAAAAAGATTAAATCAACTATTTTCTTTGCATACTGGACAATCAATTAAAAAAATAAATAAAGATACAGAAAGAGATTGTTTTTTATCAGCAAATGAATCTATCCAATATGGACTAATTGATTCAATTCTAACTCAACGAAAATAAAAAGTTTTATAAAATATTTTTTTAGCAGAATAAACTAGAATCTATTTACTCAAAAATCAAGAAATATAAAAAAGAGGTTGCAAACATATGACAAATAAGAGTAAAGATGATTCTAAAACATTACTTCATTGCTCTTTTTGCGGGAAAAATCAAAAAGAAGTGGAAAAACTAATTGCAGGCCCATCAGTATGCATATGTAATGAATGTATTAAATTATGCAATAACATTATTGAAGAAACAAAGCCATCAAAAGATACTCAAAGTGGTGATTTAAAAAATTTACCTACACCATCAGAAATAAAAAAATATCTTGATAGCTATGTAATAGGACAAGATTATACAAAAAAAGTTTTATCTGTAGCTGTTTATAATCATTATCAGCGTATTAGAAATATAAATCAAAATCAAAAAAAAACTGAACTTGGTAAAAGTAATATTTTATTAATTGGGCCTACTGGAAGTGGTAAAACTTTATTAGCAGAAACACTAGCTAAATTATTAAATGTGCCATTTAGCATCTCTGATGCTACTACTCTAACAGAAGCTGGATATGTAGGAGAAGATGTTGAAAATGTAATACAAAAACTATTACAAAAATGCAAATATAATGTTAAAAAAGCAGAATTAGGTATTATATACATAGACGAAATTGATAAAATTTCTAGAAAATCTGACAATCCCTCTATAACTCGAGATGTATCAGGAGAAGGAGTTCAGCAAGCATTATTAAAACTTATTGAAGGAACATTAGCTTCTATTCCACCACAAGGTGGTCGAAAACATCCACAGCAAGAATTTTTACAAATTAACACTTCAAATATTTTATTTATATGTGCAGGAGCATTTTCAGGATTATCTAATATTATTTCGAAAAGAATTAATGTGAATACTGAAATTGGATTTAATGCAAAAATGCATAAACAAAATCAGGAAAAATCAAAAGAACATTTACTGAAACAAGTGGAACCAAAAGATTTAATAAAATTTGGATTAATTCCTGAATTTGTTGGTCGTTTACCTATTATTACAATCGTAAATGAATTAACAAAAAATGCACTTGTTGAAATTTTATGTAAACCTAAAAATGCTTTAATTAAACAATATCAAACACTATTTCATTTAGAAAAAGTAAAATTAGAGTTTGATGATAAATCAATTGAAGCTATTGCAAAACAAGCAATGCTTAAAAAAACAGGAGCCCGAGGATTAAGATCTATTATTGAGAAAGTTTTATTAAACATCATGTATGAATTACCATCAATGAAAAATGTAGAAAAGGTAATTATTACTGAATCAGTAATATATTCAAAATCTTTACCTAAAATAATATATGAAAAAACTAAATCAAAAAAAGCATCTGGTGAATAACATAAAAAATTAATTAAATTTTATACTTACCTAAAAGATGTATATCAAATATCAAACAATTATTAATATAAATTAAATCAAATATTAATATAACTGTATATTTTATATCTTGTAGTTTTCAAATTTACACACAGTACGGAAATTCAACTAAGAGAGAGCTCTATGAATTCTGAGCGTTCTGAACGCATTAAAATTCCCGTTTTACCATTAAGAGATGTAGTTATATATCCTCATATGGTTATTCCATTATTTGTAGGTCGTAAAAAATCAATTAAATGTATTGAAACATCTATGAATAATGATAAAAAAATTATGTTAATTGCACAAAAAGAAGCCTCTAAAGATGAACCAAATACAAATGATTTATTTAATATAGGAACTATAAGTTCAATTTTACAAATGCTCAAACTTCCAGATGGAACAGTAAAAGTACTAGTTGAAGGATTACAACGTGCTCATGTTAAAAATTTAATTAATACAGGAGAACATTATATTGCCGAAGTAGAATTGATTAATATTTCTAATATCATAAATAAAGAACATAAAGTTTTAATTAGAACAACAATTAATCAATTTGAATCTTATATTAAACTTAATAAAAAAATTCCATCAGAAATATTAAATACTCTGAATAGTATAAAAAATTCAGAAAAATTAGCAGATACAATTGCGGCGCATATGCCATTAAAATTAAGTGATAAACAATCAGTCCTCGAAATAGAAAACGTAAATAAAAGACTGGAATTTTTAATGACTATGATGGAATCAGAAATTGATTTATTACAAGTAGAAAAAAGAATTAGAAATCGCGTTAAAAAACAAATGGAAAAAAGTCAAAGAGAATATTATTTAAATGAGCAAATAAAAGCAATTCAAAAAGAACTCGGTGATATGGATGAAATTCCAGATGAAAATAAACTATTAAAACAAAAAATTAAATCTTTAAAAATGCCTAAAGAAGCCAAAGAAAAAATGGAATCAGAATTACATAAATTAAAAATGATGTCACCAATGTCCGCGGAAGCAACTGTAGTTCGTAGTTATATCGATTGGATGATACAAGTTCCATGGCATGCAAAAACAAAAATAAAAAAAGATATTCAAGAAGCTAAAAAAATTCTTGATATTGATCATTTTGGACTGGAAAAAGTTAAAGAAAGAATATTAGAGTATTTAGCAGTTCAAAGTCGAACAAACAAAGTTAAAGGTCCTATTTTATGTTTAATTGGACCCCCTGGTGTAGGTAAAACATCATTAGGAAAATCTATTGCTAGATCAACGGGCAGAAAATATGTAAGAATGGCTTTAGGAGGAATAAGAGACGAAGCAGAAATAAGAGGTCATCGTCGCACATATATAGGATCAATGCCTGGGAAACTCATTCAAAAAATGATCAAGGCAAAAGTAAAAAATCCATTATTTTTACTAGATGAAATTGATAAAATGTCTTCTGATATAAGAGTAGATCCAGCGTCCGCACTTCTAGAAGTACTTGATCCAGAACAAAATATTCATTTTAACGATCATTATTTAGAAGTGGATTACGACCTTTCTGATATTATGTTTGTAGCAACTTCGAATTCAATGAATATACCTTCGCCACTACTTGATAGAATGGAAATTATTCGACTTTCTGGATATACAGAAAATGAAAAATTAAATATAGCAAAACGTTATTTGTATCCGAAACAACTTGAAAGAAACGCTTTAAAAAAAGATGAACTAACAATTACTGACTGCGCTATAATGCATATTATTCATTATTATACAAGAGAAGCCGGAGTTCGTAGTTTAGAACGTGAGATATCTAAAATATGTAGAAAAACAGTAAAAAAATTAATTTTAAATAAATCTTTAAAACATATTGAGATAAATAATGAAAATATTAATAAATTTTTAGGAGTAAAACGATTTGATTATGGAAAAACAAATCATTTAAATCAAATTGGACAAGTTGTTGGATTAGCATGGACGGAAGTCGGTGGAGAATTATTAACGATTGAAACAGCGTCTGTATCAGGTAAAGGAAAACTTACCTATACTGGTTCTTTAGGTGAAGTCATGCAAGAGTCAATTCAAGCAGCACTAACAGTCGTTCGATCACAAGCCAAAAAACTAGGAATTAATAAAGACTTTTATGAAAAACACGACATTCACGTACATGTTCCAGAAGGTGCTACTCCAAAAGACGGTCCAAGTGCAGGTATTGCTATGTGCACTGCTATAGTTTCTTCTTTAACAAGAAATCCTGTAAAATCTAATATCGCTATGACAGGAGAAATTACATTACAAGGAAAAGTACTTGCTATTGGAGGATTAAAAGAAAAATTATTAGCAGCACATCGCGGCGGTATAAAAATAGTTTTAATACCTTATGGTAATAAAAGACATTTAGTAGAAATACCAGAAAATATCATTGATGGATTAAAGATATATCCAGTAAAGCATATTCAAGAAGTTTTAATATTAGCATTAGAAAAAAAACCATATATATAACATTTATCAAAAATTAAATTTGGCTGGCAAAAATTGTCAGCCTTTATAATAATAAAATTAAAAATATTTAGGATCGTTGTATTATGACTAAATTTTTCAAAATACGATCAAAAAACATTGTAGTTAAATGTATTTTAGGTGTAATTATTTTATCAATAATATTTGGCACTTTAAATAACTATATTAATCAAGATAAAACTAAATATATAGCACAGGTTAACGAAGAACCAATTAGCTTTGAAACTGTAAATAATTTATTTAAAATTGAACTAAATAAACAAAAAAAAATACTAGGTTCAAATTTTAATACAATTAGTAATGATAAAATATTTCAAAAAAATATATATAATTATGTGTTACATCAATTAATTAATAATATTTTACTAGAACAATATACGAAAAATATTCAATTTAATTTAGATAATAATGAAATTAAAAAAACAATATTAAATTCTAATCTGTTTCAAGAAAATAATAAATTTAATAATCAAAAATATTTAAATTATTTAGAATCAATGAATTTAACAAACTATGAATATATAGAATTAATTAAAAAAAAATTAAATACAATACATTTAATTAATATTATTTCAGAAACAAATTTTATATTAGATAACGAAAAAAAAAATGTAATAAATTTATTATCCCAAAAGAGAATAATAAACAAAGAAATTTTTAAAATTAATTCCATTAACAATCAAAATATAAAAAATATAGAAATTTTAAATTATTTTAATAAAAATAAAAATAAATTTTATAGTCCAGAAAAATTTAAAATTAGCTATATTCATATATATCCAAATCAATTTAATACACATTGTAATGATAAAGAGATTAAACAGTGGTATAAAAAAAATATACATAAATATTTAACTGAAGAAAAAAGAAATTATAGTATTATTCAGATAAAAACTGAAAAAGAAGCTTTATCAATATTATCAGAATTAAAAAAAGGAGGAAATTTCTCAAAAATAGCAAAAGAAAAATCAATCGAACCTATATCCTCTAAAAAAGGAGGAAATATTGGATGGATACCAATCAACTTAATACCTGAGGAAATAAAAAAATCAAATTTAAATAAAAATAATCAAATTTCTGATATTATCAAATTTAATAATGAATTTTTAATTATTAAATTAAACAAAATATTATTCAAAAAAATCAAAAAAATTTCTGAAGTATCTGACATAATAAAATCTGAAATAAAACAGAAAAAAAACTTAAATGCATATTATAAATTAAAAAATAAAATTTTATTTTTATCTAAAAAACATAAAAATCAATTTGATTTAATCGAAAAAGAATCTAATATTAAATCTATAGAAACTCCATGGTTTGATAAAAATTCTATTCCTAAAATATTTCAAAATTCTATTCTAAAAAACGTCATTTTTAATGCAGGATTACTAAACAAAGAAAAAAAATTAACATCATACTCAAGATTAATTCAATTAAAAAATCATCATTTATTTTTACTAACTATAAAAGATTTTAAAACAAAAAAAATTAAAAAAATTAAAACTGTTAGAAACAACATTATAAATATTTTAAAATATAAAAAAGCATTTAAATCAATTCAAAAAAAAACAAAAAAAATTTTGTTTGAATTAAATCACAATCATACAGATATATTAAGTAAAGAAAATTTACATTTCAATAATTCCGAAATATTATCTCGATACAGCCCGAATCCTATTACCTCTAAAATTTTTTCAATACCATATAAACCCAATAAGAAAAAAAAATATATCTTATATCAAGATAAAAATAAAAATTTTATCATCGCGTTTATATCAGGAGTTTATAACGAAAAATTTTCAAAAAATGAAACCGAAATGATTGTCAAGTATTTAGAAAAAAATAGTATAGAAAAAATATTTAACTGTATGATTCAAAGTCTTTATAAAAAATCTCAAGTTTTATACAATAAAGTAGAAAATGTATAAATATATTTCATTTCTTAAAAAATATCTTTGCATTAATTTAAATATATTTATAAAAATATAATTAATTAAAAAATAAATTTGCTTCTAATTATTCTAAGAAACATTAAAATTATAATCTGATGAATTATATCCTAAATATTCAATTTAAAAACAAATATTATTGATTAAATTTTTATAGCAATATACTAATATTAATAATAAATTTACTTAAACTCAAATAATTCAAAAGACATCATGATTTTAATTTATTTGAATTTATTAAATTAAATTTTGATGTTGACCGACATAAATAATACAGTTTATTATTTTTATAAATTCTTTCTCTAATCTAAATCATCAAAAAAAATTAATTATATTTACACCTAAAACAAGATCAATTTAATGATTACAATATATAAAAACAACAAAAATAAAATATTTTTTGAACGACTACAAAAATATTATTAACAAAGAGACGAATAAATGATTGTAAATACCAATATTTTTAATTGTTACACTACTTTGAAAAAAATTTTAAAATTAAACATCTATAAATATATATCTTACTTAAAATATGTCAATATAAAAAAACAAACCCATGAAATATTAATATAATTAATAACAATTAAAATAATACAATAAACTTCATATTAGAATGATATATTAAATAAGTTATTGAATATTTTAACTACTAAAATTATTAATATTTTTTTATTTTTTATTAATGTTTATAGATTTATTTTTGAAAATATTATAATTAATATTATATTAAGAATAAAAAATATTTTTAATTTTAAAAAACTTAAATATATATTCTTAATATTTAAATTTTAGGATTATATTGTGAGATTATTCAAACAATTAAAATGGTATTTTATACAAGAATGGAAACGTTATTTAGGATCTATTATTTTATTAGTAACAATAGCATTTTTACAATTAATACCACCTAAAATCATTGGCATTATAGTAGATTTAATTATCAGAGAAAAAATGAATAGTATAGATATACTACCATGGATTTTAATTATTTTTTTAATAGCCATTATTGTATATATACTAAGATATTTCTGGAGAATTCTTTTATTTGGAGCATCCTATAATCTTGCAACAAAATTAAGAGTAAAATTTTACTCATATCTTAGCAATCAAAGTCACATGTTTTTTTTGAAACATCGAACTGGAGATTTAATTGCTAGAGCAACAAATGATGTCGATCGTGTTGTATACGCAGCAGGAGAAGGTGTTTTAACACTAATAGATTCATCAATTATGGGTTTATCTGTATTAATTGTTATGATTACTCAAATCAGTTGGTCATTAACAATAATCTCTCTTATACCAATGCCAATTATGGCAGTTTTAATTCAAAAATATGGTAAAGAACTACATGATAAATTTAAAAATTCTCAACAATCATTTTCTTTATTAAATAATCATACTCAAGAAATATTTACTAGTATTCGGATGATTCGATCATTTGGATTAGAAGAAAATCAATTAAAAAAATTTAACGATATTGTTAATGAAGCTGGAAAAAAAAATATACAAGTAGCTAAAATAGACGCTCGTTTTGATCCTGTAATTTACTTATCAGTAGCATTTTCTAACTTACTAGGCATTACTATAGGTGCATACTTAGTATGGAAAAAAACAATTACCATCGGTCAACTAACAAGTTTTATTATGTATTTAGGTTTAATGATATGGCCTATGCTAGCATTAGCGTGGATGTTTAATATAGTTGAAAGAGGAAGTGCAGCGTGGGAAAGAATTTATTCAATCATTACAAACAAACTATATATTGAAGATGGTATAAAAACAGCACCCACGACTCCAAAGAAATTACATGTTAACATTAATACTTTTTTTTATCCAAAAAGAAATATTCCATCTTTAAAAAAAATTAACTTTACTCTTTTCCCAGGTAAAAGTTTAGGAATTTGCGGCCCAACCGGTTCAGGGAAAAGCACCATATTAAAACTAATTCAAAAACAATTTAATATTTCTAATGGCGAAATAACTTATGACTCAATTCCACTGTTGCAATTAAAAATTGACTCTTGGAGAAAAAAAATTTCTATAGTTAATCAAACTTCATTTTTATTTTCAGATAGTATTTACAATAATATTTCTTTTGGAAAACCTCATGCTACTAAAAATGAAATTGAAACAGCAGCGAAATTAGCTGATATACATAAAGATATCATATATCTACCTAAAGGTTATGAGACACAAGTAGGTGAAAGAGGTGTAATGTTATCTGGTGGCCAAAAACAACGAATTTCTATAGCTCGAGCATTATTACTAAACGCAGAAATATTAATTTTAGACGACGCTTTGTCTGCAGTAGATGGAAATACTGAAAATAATATTTTAAACAACTTAAGAAATTGGAAAAAAACTGAACATTCAATGATAATTGTAGCACATCGTTTATCTGGGTTAATTAACACAGATGAAATTATTGTTCTTAAAAAAGGCATGATAATTCAACAAGGTAATCATAAACAATTAATAAAAGAAAAAAATTGGTATCAATCTATGTACTACCATCAACAATTCAAGAAAATTGATGACAATTTAAAATAGATGAGAAATTTACAATATGGATCATTTAATAGAATTTTGGCCAATTTTAAAACGTTTGGTAAAATACGCAATACCTTGGAAAAAAAAAATTATGTTAGCATTTTTTTTTCTTATAATCGGTTCAACTGCAGAAGTGATAGGACCTATTTTAATTAGTTATTTTATGAATAATATTGTATCTAAACATAAATTTTATTTTACATCTATAATTTTTATTATTATTGCATTTATTTTTTTACAAATATTAGCAGTTTTTTTTAATTATTTTCAAAGTATTTATTTTAATAAAATAGCTGTAAAAATCATCAATAAGTTACGAAATGATGTTATGGATTCAGCGATTAAACAACCCATTTATCAATTTGATTCACAACCTATCGGTCAAATTATTTCTAAAGTAACTAATGATACTGAAGTAATTAAAGAATTATATGATACTGTTTTTCCTATTTTGTTTCGTAGTATAACATTAATTATTATTATATTGTGTGCAATGTTCACCCTTGAATGGCATATGGCAATGATTGCAACATTGATTATACCATTGATAATAATTATTATGTTATCTTATCAAAAGAAAAGTACTCCATTACTTCGAAATGTTAGATATTGTTTAGCAAATATTAATAATAAATTTAATGAAACTATCAATGGAATAAATGTTATTCAACAATTCAGACAACAAAATAGATTTAAAAAAAGTATTCATTATAGTAGTCAATTGCATTATTTAGCACGGATGAAAATATTAAAATTAGATGGTTTTTTACTACGACCGTTATTAAGTTTAATATCAGCTATAATATTATGTAGTTTTATCTTTTCATTTAGTTGTTTAAAAAACGAAATATTTGAAGTGGGTATATTATATGCTTTTATTACATATTTAGGACGGCTAAATGAACCTTTAATTTCAATAACTATTCAACAATCTATATTACAACAATCAATTGTAGCAGGCGAAAGAATTTTTTCTCTTATAGATTCAAAAAAACAACAATATGGGAAAAACAAAAAAATACTAAAAACAGGGAAAATAAATATTAGAAATCTTAGTTTTAGTTATGATAAAAATCAAAAAAACATACTTAATAATATTAATATAGATATTCCATCTAAAAGTTTTGTTGCACTTGTAGGTCACACAGGAAGTGGAAAAAGTACTTTAGCTAATTTGTTAATGGGGTATTATCCAATTAAAAATGGAGATATATATCTTGATGAAAAACCTATTAGTTCTATAAGCCATTGTATTTTAAGGGAAAATATATTAATGGTACAACAAGATCCAGTAATATTTGCAGATACTTTTTTTTCTAATATTGCCTTGGGAAAAGAAATATCGGAAAAAAAAATATGGGAAATATTAAAAATTGTTAATCTTCATTCTTTAGTTAAATCTATGCCGAAAGGTTTGTATTCTATTTTAGGAGAAGAAGGTAATACTCTGTCCGTAGGTCAAAAACAACTACTCTCTATCGCTAGAATACTTGCTAAAAATCCTAAAATTTTGATATTAGATGAAGCAACTGCAAACATTGATTCTGAAACTGAAAAATTAATTCAAAAAACTCTAACTTCCATAACAGTCAATACTACATTAATTGTTATAGCACATAGATTATCCACAATAATTGATGCAGATATTATTTTGGTTTTAGATAAAGGGAAGATTGTAGAATTCGGAACGCATAAACAATTATTAAATTTCAAAGGTTATTATTCAAAAATGTATCATTTTCAAATATCTAAATACTATTAAATACTTGCTATATAAGATTCTGTTAGCAACCAAAACACCTGCATGTATTGATTGAGCTGCTTCTTTCCAGATCTGACTCATTTTTCAACTTAACAGTGCTTAGATCTAACAGAATCTTTTTTAATGTATTTTATATCAAAAATTTAATTTTATATTCTATACACTAATTATATAATTTACAACTAATATTCTAATAATATTTAAAAATATGAACTATCAAATACTAGCAAGAAAATATCGACCCCAATCTTTTGAAGAAATCATTGGACAAAAACACATTGTACAAGCTATATGTAATTCAATTCGTATTAACAGAATACATCATGCATGGTTATTATTTGGAAGTAGAGGAACAGGAAAAACAACTATTGGTCGATTATTAGCGAAAAGCTTAAATTGCCAAAAAAATATTAACTCTATCCCATGTCGAAAATGTATTAATTGTAAAGATATAGAAACGGGTGCTTCCCTTGATTTTATTGAAATAGATGCTGCCTCAAGAACTAAAGTAGAAGAAATAAGAGAAATTTTAGACAATATTCATTATTTTCCAATTAAAAGTAGATTTAAAATATATTTAATTGATGAAGTACATATGCTTTCTCGACATAGTTTCAACGCATTATTAAAAACGCTAGAAGAACCACCTGAACATGTCAAATTTATTTTGGCAACAACAGATATAGAAAAAATACCTAAAACTATTATATCACGTTGTTTGTATTTTCAACTCAACAGTTTGCCTGAAAAAGATATTTTTGACTACTTAAAACTTGTTTTAAATATTGAAAAAATTAATTTTGATGAAGATTCTTTAAAAATAATATCTGAATATGCTAAAGGAAGCATGAGAGATTCATTAAATTTATTAGAACATGCTATTAGCTTTAGCGAAAATAATATTAATTTAAAAAATATTAACAAAATGTTAGGCATTCCCAATAAAAAAAATATTTATTTATTAACTCAATTTTTATTAGAAAAAGATGCTATAAAAACAATGTTATTATTAAGTCAAATAGACAAAACAAATGTAGAATGGGAAAATATTTTAATAGAAATGTTACGAATATTGCATCATATTGCTATGATAAAAACATATCCATTAAAATGGAATAAAGAAATATATACACATTATCAAAATATAGCATATAAAACAAATAAAAAAGATATTCAAATATGTTATAAAATTTTATTAAATGGTAGAAAAGAACTAATTTTTTCACCAAATCATAAAATAGGTGTAGAAATGACTCTACTTCAAGCAATTACATCGATAAAAAAAGAAAAACTATAAATAAGTAATAAATTTATTTTTATTTAAATATTTTTAAAAAATTTAAAAGTGAGAAAACTATGTTTAGTAAAGGCGGTTTGGGAAATTTGATGAAACAAGCACAACAAATGCAAGAAAAAATGGCTCAAATACAAGAAGAAATAGCAAAAATGGAAGTTACAGGTGAAGCTGGGGCAGGATTGGTAAAAGTCACAATTAATGGAGCTCATAACTGTAAATGTGTAGAAATAGATCCAAGCTTATTAAAGATTGATGATAAAGATATGTTAGAAGATTTAGCAACTGCTGCATTTAATGACGCAAGTAGAAGAATATCTGAAGTTCAAAAGAAAAAAATGTCTTCTATATCTACAGGAATGCCGCTCCCCACAGGATTTAATGTTCCAATATAAATTTAAAGAATTTTAAATATTTAAATTTTTAAAAATATTTTATATTTAATTTGCAAAAAGGTACTTTATGAATACACAACAAAAAGAAACATATAATTTTCAATCTGAAGTCAAACAATTATTACATTTAATGATTCATTCTTTATATTCAAACAAAGAAATTTTTTTAAGAGAATTAATATCTAATGCATCAGATGCAATAGATAAACTTCGATTTGAATCTATATCATCACAAAACTTAAAAAATAAAGAACCAAAAATTCAAATTTCTATTAATAAATCACAAAAAACATTGATTATTAATGATAATGGAATTGGAATGACACGACAAGATATTATTGAAAATTTAGGTACAATTGCAAAATCAGGTACAAAGTCATTTTTAAAATCTTTAAAAAATAAAAAAGATAATATAAAAAATGAATTAATTGGAGAGTTTGGGGTAGGTTTTTATTCATCATTTATAGTTTCAGATAAAGTTTTGGTAAGAACGAAATTTGCTGGAAATCCATCCAATAACGGAATATTATGGGAATCTTCAGGTGAAGGACAATATAATATAACAAATATTACAAAAAAAACACAGGGTACTGAAATTACATTATTTTTAAAAAAAGAAGAATATGAGTTTTTAGAAACATGGAAAATTAAAAATATTGTTAATAAGTACTCAGATCATATTACTGTACCAGTAGAAATACAGATGTATGATGAAAAAAATAAAATATATTTCTGGGAACAAATCAACAAAGCTCAGGCACTATGGACTAGAAATAAATCTTCTATTAATGAAAAAGAATATCAAGAATTTTATAAATATTTAACTAATGATCAAAATAATCCTATTGTTTGGAGTCATAATCATGTAGAAGGAACTCATGAATATACTAGTTTATTATATGTTCCAGAAAAAGCAGCTTGGGATATTTGGAATAGAGATAATAAACACGGTTTAAAACTATATGTAAAACGTGTTTATATTATGGATAATTCTCAGGAATTTTTACCTAATTATTTGAGATTTATTCGAGGCATAATAGATTCAAATAGTTTACCTTTAAATGTTTCTAGAGAAATATTGCAAAATAATTCTATTACTCAGAATTTAAAAAAAGCATTAGTAAAAAAATCATTAAAAATGTTAGAAAAATTATCTCAAAATGATAATAAAAAATATCAATCTTTTTGGAATCAATTTGGGTTAGTTTTA
Source organism: Buchnera aphidicola (Aphis aurantii) (assembly GCF_039388985.1). NCBI lineage: Bacteria > Pseudomonadati > Pseudomonadota > Gammaproteobacteria > Enterobacterales > Erwiniaceae > Buchnera > Buchnera aphidicola. Next base: position 524,742 of record NZ_CP135021.1, read on the forward strand.
AAAGAAGGGCCTGCAGAAGATAGTGAAAATTTAAATTTAATAGCTCAACTTTTACGGTTCTCATCAATGAGAAACAACAACTCAGAACAAAACGTCTCATTAAAACAATATGTTTCTGATATGATTGAACAACAAGAAAAAATATATTATATCACTGCTGATAGTTACATGTCCGCTAAAAATAGCCCGCATCTTGAATTATTTAAGAAAAAAAATATTGATGTTTTATTGTTATCAGATAGAATTGACGAATGGATGATGAATTATCTTATTGAATTTGAAGGCAAGAAATTTCAATCTATTAGTAAAGAAGATTCTTCATTAAATAAATTTATAGACGAAAAATCAACATATCAGAAAGAAACATCACAAGAAATTAATGAATTTTTAAAAAAAGTTAAACAAGTGATCGGTAATAAAGTAAAATCTATTAGATTAACAAACAGATTGTCAGAAACGCCATGCATTGTATTAAGTGATTCAAATGAAATGAGCACACAAATGGCCAAACTTTTTACTGCTGCCGGACAACCTGTGCCGGAATTAAAATATATATTCGAAATTAACCAAGAACATGAATTAATTAAAAAAATATGTAAAATTACTGACAATAAAATATTTGAAGAATGGATAAAATTATTATTAGACCAAGCATTATTTGCTGAAAAAGGAAATTTAGATAATCCACATAAATTTATTGCTAGAATGAATAAACTATTTATACAAGTATAAAAATATGATTACTACTTTTTATAGTAGTAATCTAAATCTTACAACTATTTTAATAAATAATCCAAAAATAATTATGCATATCATTTTACTAGGTGCTCCAGGCACTGGAAAAGGTACTCAATCTAAATTTATTACAGAAAAATATAAAATTCCACAAATCTCTACAGGAGATATATTGAGAGAGCATATTAAATTAAATAATGAAATAGGTAAAAAAATATATAGCATCTTAAAAAATGGAGAATTAGTTGCAGATGATATTGTATGTAATTTAGTTTATCAAACAATAAAAAGCAAAAATTATATTAACGGTTTTTTATTAGATGGGTTTCCTAGAACAATTAAGCAAGCAAAATATATATCCAACTTAGGTATTAAAATAAATTTTGTTTTAGAATTAATTGTACCAGACAAGATAATATTACAACGAATATCAGGAAGAAGAATACATATTCAATCAGGTAGAAGTTATCATATTCATTTTAATCCTCCTATCGAAGAAGGAAAAGATGATATCACTAAAGATGATCTGATTACTCGAGATGATGATAAAATTGAAAGTATTAATAACAGACTAAAAAATTATAAAAAAAATAGTCATATGTTAACGGAATATTATTTAAAAGAAGAGCAATTAAATAATTTAAAATTTTTTAAAATTGATGCATCAAAACACCAGGATTATATAAGAAAAGAAATACAAATAATATTAGATAAAAAAAACTAATTTATTTCCTGCGTTCTACAGGATTCGAACCTGTGACCTACGGCTTAGAAGGCCGTTGCTCTATCCATCTGAGCTAAGAACGCATAAAAATACAATATAAAATTTAACATTAAAATAAAACATATGCAACTAAAATTCATATTAGTTTTGAAAACTATACTGAAAAACAATTATAATTGTATTCAATATCAACTGAGTTATTATATATGACAGCAATAATTATAGACGGTAATAAAATAGCAAAAAGTTTAGAAATAAATATTTCAAAAAAAATAAATAAAAGAAAAATAAATGGAAAACGAATTCCAGGACTTGCAATGATTTTAATAGGGAATAACTCTGCTTCTCAGATTTATGTAAATAAAAAAATATTAGCTTGTAAAAATGTTGGGTTAATTTCTAAATATTGGAAGTTTCCAAATAATGCAAACGAAGATCAAATATTAAATCTTATTAACAAACTAAATGATGATATTAACATCGATGGGATTTTAATTCAATTACCTATTCCTAAAAAAATAAACCATTTTAAGATTTTTAAAAGTATTAGACCAGATAAAGATGTTGACGGATTTCATCCGTATAATACAGGGTTGCTATGCCAAAGAAATCCTAGTTTAAGAGCTTGTACTCCTAAAGGAATTATTACTATGTTGAATTATATGAAAATCAAAACACATGGTTTAAATGCAGTGGTAGTAGGTGCATCTAATATTGTAGGTCGTCCTATGAGTATGGAATTACTATTAGCAGGTTGCACAACAACTATCACACATAGATTTACTAAAAATTTAAAAAATCATATAAATAGAGCTGATTTATTAATTTCTGCTGTAGGAAAACCAAAATTTATAGAAGGAAATTGGATAAAGAAAAATTCCATTGTTATCGATGTAGGAATTAATCGATTGAAAAATGGTTCTATAGTAGGTGATATTGACTTTCAATCAGCTTTTTTAAAAGCTTCTTATATAACACCAGTTCCAGGTGGAGTTGGTCCCATGACTGTGGTTAGTTTACTTCAAAATACATTAGAAGCATGTGAAAAATATCATGATATCTATACAAAAAAATAAAATATTTAAATAGATTTTTTTTTATATTTCCAAAATGTTTTATGAGGAGAATCTTCTAAAATTACATCTAACTTCATGAGTTCATTTCTTAATTCGTCTGCTTTTTCCCATAATTTTAAATTTCTAAAAATATTTCGTTTTTTAATTAAAATTTCAATATTTTTAATTTTATCCTTACTAAAAAAAGATTTTTTTTGTAAAAAATCTTCAGGATTTTCTAATAAAAAATTTAAACTAATAGCTAATTTTTTTAATCTAAAAGCAAATAAGTTAGATTTATATATATCATTTTTTTTTAAATAATTCACTTTTTTAGCTAATTTCGTTAAAATAAATAATGCTTTTGGAGTATTAAAATCATCATTGATTGACTCGTAAAATAATGATTCCAAATTCATACCTGCTACAGAATTTGGAATAGGTTGTGTATTATATAACGCGTTATACAAATACCTTAATGAAAGTTCCGATGTTTTCAAATTTTTTTCAGAATAATATATAGGATGACGATAATATGTAGATAAGAAAAAATAACGCAATACTTCAGGCTGATATTCTAACAAAATATCTTTTAAAAAGTATGCATTACCTAAAGATTTAGACATTTTTTGATCATTTATTATCACCATTCCTGAATGCATCCAATAATTAATTTTAAATTTTTTATTAAAACATCTTGATTGAGATATTTCATTTTCATGATGTGGGAAAATAAGATCTGAACCACCTCCATGAATATCTATATGATTTTTAAAAAATACATTTGTAATTGAGGTGCATTCAATATGCCATCCTGGTCTACCATTTCCCCAAGGTGATTCCCACGAAAATTTATCGTTTTCTTTAGATTTCTTCCAAAGCACAAAATCTAATGGATTTTTTTTTATTTTTGACGCATCATATATACTAGAAATTAATTTTTTTAAAGATTGACGAGATAAAGACCCATAAGACTTATCACTATCTACTGAAAAAATAACATCGCCTTTACTATTTACATATGCATTTTTATTTTGAATTAATTTTTTTATGATCTGAATTATATCATCAATATGATCTGTAACTAACGGTTCTTTGTCAGGAATTTCCATTCCTAAATGAAGAAAATCTTGTTTCATTGAGTTGATCATTGTATTTGAAAAAACTTTAATATCAATATTTTTTGCTAAAGATTTTGAAATAATTTTATCATCAATATCTGTAATATTACGAATATATTTTACTTGAAAACCCAAAAATCTTAAATAACGTACTATCATATCAAAAACTATAAAAGTTCGTGCATGACCAATATGACAAAAATCATAAACAGTAACACCACAAACATATAAATTAATTTCTTTATTGTTAGCAGGTGTAAATTTTTCTTTTTTACCAGTCAATGTATTAAAAATTTTTAACATAAGTTTCCTATAAAAAATTTTAAAAAAATAATATAAAATATATTATTTTCTATATTGTCAATATGATAAACTAACTGATTAGTCATCACTTTAATATTTTTAAAATTTATATAGATAAATTAAATTCTAAAATATATAAAATATTGAAATATAAATTCATTGTTAAAATAATTATATATTCTTTCACAAAAGTTTTATAAAATTAAAAATATTTTATAAAAAATAAAACCAGGATTAATTAATGAAGACAAAATTACGAGAAATGTTAAAATTCCCTTGTTTTTTTACTTATAAAATCATTGGTTTAGCACAGCCTGAATTGATTGATCAAATAATAAAAGTCATTCAGATTCAGATTCCTGGAGATTACACACCACAAATTAAATCAAGTAATAGAGGTAACTATATTTCCATTTCAATTACAATATGCGCTGAAAATTTTAAACAAATTGAAACATTATATCATGATATTAGTCGAATAAATATGGTTCGAATGGTTTTATAGAAAAAATATATATAAAAACTATAGAATATATTTTCATATAGTACAGCTCGATAAAGAGCCGTACTAACAAAATGTTTAATTATCTGTATTTGCTTTTAAAAACAAATAGATATTATAAACTAATAACATTAGCAGCAGATGGTCCTTTTGCTCCCTCAGTAATTTCAAATTCAACACTTTGACCTTCTGCTAAAGTTTTAAATCCATTACTTTGTATAGCTGAAAAGTGCACAAATACATCTTTACTACCATCTTCCGGAGTAATAAAACCAAAACCTTTAGACTCATTAAACCACTTAACATTACCTTTAATCTTGGACATCTATATTACCTTCACCTAAAAATATACTAAATTAAAAAACGAACTAAAATAGTTATAAATGATTTTATCATAACAAGACAAAAATCAAAAATAACAGAAAATCTTTAATAGATTAACATGTAAATCTATTGTTAGCTAGAAAGTAATTTGTTTAAAAAAAACAATTTTATAAAAAAAAATTAATTTTTTTATATTTATTTATTTTAAATTTTTTTTAAATATAAAAAAACCCGAAAAAATTTTTTCGGGTTTTTTATGCCTGGAATTTACCTACTCTCACACGGGGAGGCCCCGTACTACCATCGGCGATGAAGCGTTTCACTTCTGAGTTCGGAATGGATTCAGGTGGTACCACTACACTATTTTTACCAGGCATTTAATAATGCTATTATAATATATATATATATTAATACAACAATAAATTCAGTAAAACAAGCTTTTTATTAAATTTATTTCATTTAAAAACACCTCTGGTGTTGTAAGGTTAAGCCTCTCGGGTCATTAGTACTAGTTAGCTCAACATATTGCTATGCTTACACATCTAGCCTATCAACGTTGTAGTCTTCAACGTCCCTTCAGTAAACATTTCTGTTTCAGGGAAGATTAATCTTGAGGCAAGTTTCGTGCTTATATGCGTTCAGCACTTATCTTTTCCGCATGTAGCTACCGGGCAATGCCATTGGCATGACAACCCGAACACCAGTGATGCGTCCACTTCGGTCCTCTCGTACTAGAAGCAGATCCTCTCAATCTTCCAACGCCCACGACAGATAGGGACCGAACTGTCTCACGACGTTCTAAACCCAGCTCGCGTACCACTTTAAATGGCGAACAGCCATACCCTTGGGACCTGCTTCAGCCCCAGGATGTGATGAGCCGACATCGAGGTGCCAAACACCGCCGTCGATATGAACTCTTGGGCGGTATCAGCCTGTTATCCCCGGAGTACCTTTTATCCGTTGAGCGATGGCCCTTCCATACAGAACCACCGGATCACTAAGACCTGCTTTCGCACCTGCTCGCATTATCATGCTCACAGTCAAACTGGCTTATGCCTTTGCACTAATCTCACGATGTCCGACCGTAATTAGCCAATCTTCGTACTCCTCCGTTACTCTTTGGGAGGAGACCGCCCCAGTCAAACTACCCACCAGACACTGTCTCTACGCCGGATAACGGCGTTAGGTTAGAATACCAAATGTTAAAGGGTGGTATTTCAAGAATGGCTCCATCAAAACTAGCGTTTTGACTTCATAGCCTCCCACCTATCCTACACATTAAAATTCAGAATTCAGTGTCAAGCTATAGTAAAGGTTCACGGGGTCTTTCCGTCTTGCCGCGGGTATACTGCATCTTCACAGCAATTTCAATTTCACTGAGTCCCAGGTGGAGACAGCCTGGCCATCATTACGCCATTCGTGCAGGTCGGAACTTACCCGACAAGGAATTTCGCTACCTTAGGACCGTTATAGTTACGGCCGCCGTTTACCGGGGCTTCAGTTCAGAGCTTCAAGTTTCCTTTAACTCTTTCGATTAACCTTCCGGCACCGGGCAGGCGTCACACCGTATACTTCCACTTTCGTGTTTGCACAGTGCTGTGTTTTTAATAAACAGTTGCAGCCAGCTGGTATCTTCGACTAGCTTTAGCTTTAGGAGAAAATCCTATCACTTAAACTAGCGTGCCTTCTCCCGAAGTTACGGCACTATTTTGCCTAGTTCCTTCACCTGGGTTCTCTCAAGCGCCTTAGTATTCTCTACCTAACCACCTGTGTCGGTTTTGGGTACGATTTAATTTTATCTGATGCTTAGAGGCTTTTCTTGGAAGCGTGGTATTAGTTACTTCATCACCTTAATGATTCGTCATAATGCCTCAGATTAAAAATAGCCGGATTTGCCTAACTATTATACCTACACACTTAAACCAGGATAACCGTCACCTGGATAACCTAACCTTCTTCGTCCCCCCTTCGCAATAAAACTAAGCACAGGAATATTAACCTGTTGTCCATCGACTACGCTTTTCAGCCTCGCCTTAGGTGTCGGCTTACCCTGCCCCGATTAACGTTGGACAGGAAACCTTGGTTTTTCGGCGAGCAGGTTTTTCACCTGCTTTATCGTTACTCATGTCAGCATTCGCACTTCTGATACCTCCAATACACTTTACAATATATCTTCAACGGCTTACAGAACGCTCCTCTACCCAGCAAATAAAATTAATTTTTGCTGCCGCAGCTTCGGTGCATAGTTTGAGCCCCGTTATATCTTCCGCGCAGGCCGACTTGACCAGTGAGCTATTACGCTTTCTTTAAATGATGGCTGCTTCTAAGCCAACATCCTGGCTGTTTATGCCTTCCCACATCGTTTCCCACTTAACTATGACTTTGGGACCTTAGCTGGCGGTCTGGGTTGTTTCCCTTTCCACAACGAACGTTAGCACCCGCTGTGTGTCTCCCGTGATAGCATTCTACGGTATTCGGAGTTTGCATCGGATTGGTAAGCCGGGATGGCCCCCTAACCGAAACAGTGCTCTACCCCCGAAGATGAATTCACGAGGCGCTACCTAAATAGCTTTCGAGGAGAACCAGCTATCTCCCGGTTTGATTGGCCTTTCACCCCTAGCCATAGGTCATCCGCTGATTTTTCAACATCAGTCGGTTCGGTCCTCCAGTTGGTTTTACCCAACCTTCAACCTGCCCGTGGCTAGATCACCGGGTTTCGGGTCTGTACCCCGCAACTTAACGCCTATTTAGGACTCGGTTTCCCTTCGGCTCCCCTATTTGGTTAACCTTGCTACAGAATACAAGTCGCTGACCCATTATACAAAAGGTACGCAGTCACATTTAAAAATTGCAAAATGCTCCCACTGCTTGTACGTACACGGTTTCAGGTTCTATTTCACTCCCCTAGCCGGGGTTCTTTTCGCCTTTCCCTTACGGTACTAGTTCACTATCGGTCAGTTAGGAGTATTTAGCCTTGGAGGATGGTCCCCCCATATTCAAACAGGATTTCTCGTGTCCCGCTCTACTTTTCGAACCCACAATATATTTTATTTCGTATACCGGGCTATCACCGTGTATCGCTGAATTTTCCAAATCATTCTACTATAAAATATATTGATTTTGGTTCTGGGCTTTTCCCTTTTCGCTCGCCACTACTAAGGGAATCTCGGTTGATTTCTTTTCCTCAAGGTACTTAGATGTTTCAGTTCCCTTGGTTTGCTTTATTAATCTATTTAATTCAATTAATAATGATACAATAATGTATCGGGTTTCCCCATTCGGAAATCGACGGTTATATCGCTTCATATCAGCTTGCCGACGCTTTTCGCAGATTAGCACGTCCTTCATAGCCTCTAACTGCCAAGGCATTCACCATGTACGCTTATTCGCTTAACCTTACAACCCACAGGTGTTTTAGCAAAATAAAAATATATGCTTGTTTTCCGAATTTTTAAAGAGCTTTATTATTAAGATTTATGATTTTTTAAAGAATAACACAATAATTTAAATTAGTATATAATAATTTTAAAAAATATTTTTTATTTCGTCCCCTAGGGGATTTGAACCCCTGTTGCCGCCGTGAAAGGGCGATGTCCTAACCTCTAGACGAAGGGGACTTTTATCTTACTTCTTTAAGAGAGTATTTAGTAATACATAAATAATACAGATCGAAAAAAAAGAGTCAAGTATTTTCTTTAATATTTAAAAAATTTTAAATATTTATAAAATTAATTAATATTAAAAAAACTATTATTTATTTAAAATATCGATAATATAATCTGTTTTAGGTAAAATACCATGCCATTCTAAAAAGGAATAAGCAGCTTGAAAAACAAGCATTCCCTTACCATCCGAAATATTTTTAGAATCTATTTTAATCTTCCAATTAAGAAATAATGCTTGCTCTGTATTATAATTCATATCATAAAAAAAAGTTTTAGAAGAAAATAAATGCAATGGAATACAAGTATTTTCATATGTAATATTTCTAGAAATACCGTTAATAACTAAATCAAAAAAACTATCTTTTAAATCATCTTTTTCAAATATTTTAATATTTCCATATTGTTTAAATTGCTTAACTAAATTTATAGCATTTGAAATTGTTCTATTTAAAATATAAACTGAACACTCCATTGATAAAATTGATAAAAGAATTCCTTGAATAGCACCTCCCGCCCCTAATATTAATACAGAAGATTTTTTTTTAATAAAATTTAATCTATTCAAATCAGATAATAATCCGATTCCATCAGTATTATCTCCAAAAATATATCCATCATTTGTTTTTTTTAATGTATTCACAGATTGTGCAATTTTAGCTCTTTTACTTAATTTATTAGATAAAAAATATGCTTCCTTTTTAAAAGGAGAAGTAATATTGGCACCTTCAATATGAGTTTTAAAAAAATCAGAAACTATTGAAGAAAACTGGTCTAATGGAATTTTAATAGCTTTATAAATATGAAAAATTCCTGTTTGTTTTGAAAAAAAATCATGAATTTTAGGAGATTTACTATGATTTATAGGATTTCCAAATAAAGCATAATTAAAATTTTCACTTGTACATTTAACCATAACGAATTATTTTTCCATTCATAATATTAATTATTTTAGAGGGACTTTGTTCATTTCCTATATTATCATCAAACAATGGAAAATCTTTTCCAAAACTTTCTAAAACACTTTCTTTAGTAAGACATGGCAACATATTCGAAAAATTAGCACTTGTTGAGATCAGCGGTTTTCCAAAAATACCACATAATTTGACTATACTTGAATGATTACTAATACGCACTGCTATAGTTTTATATTGACCAGTTAACCAATAAGGTGTTGAAGAATTTGAAGGAACTAAAAATGTAAAATGTCCTGGCCAATAATTAAACATATTTTTTTTCTGTATCACTGATATTTGACTTTCATCAATATATTTTTTTATTTGATTATAATTAGAAGCTACTAATATCAAACCTTTTTTTATATTTCTTTTTTTTAAATTTAATAAATTGTTTACAGCTATTTCACTATCAGGATCGCATCCTAATCCAAACATAGATTCTGTAGGATACGCAATCACATTATTACTATATAATTTTTCAATACAATGCAATAATGAATTTAAATAAAAATTTTTCTCCATTGAATAATACTCATACTAAAATATTATTTAAAAAAATTAATGAATTATTTCTGTTGTAAAGTTAAATAATAAATTTTCAAGTTTTCTATAAACAATTTTACATCCTGGAGCATTAAATAAAACAATTAAAATAATCCATTTCAAATCTTCTAAATTTAATTCATTCATTTCTAAAGCCATAATTCTATCAATAATCATTTCACGTGTATCTAAAGTTAATATTTCTAACTGCTCTAAAAACAAAATAAAACCACGACAATCAGAATTTAACTTAAATAACTCTTTTTGATTATAAACTCGTGTTGAAATTTGGCCTGAAGCTAAACTCATAGATGAAATATTATTTTTTTTATAACACGATAAATTTTTTAACCAACGTAATGCATTATAAATATCTTTTTGTTGAAAACCTATATCCGACAAATCATTTGTTAGACTTTTATAATCAATAGACATTTTTGATTCGCTATGAACATAAGTTTCAAATAAATATATTAATATTTCAAACATTATATCCTCAATTACATATAGAAAAAATTTATATATTTCATAAAGTTACTAATATTTATAAAATATTTTCATAATTTGATATAAAAATTTTTATATAGAAACTATTCAATTTATTTAATAATAATTAATTTTTATTTAAATAAAATATAAAAATTTTTCAAAAGTATTGAAAGTTAACTTTTAATTATATTAAAAGAGTTTATACTATAAAATTAAATAATTTTATAACTAATACAAAACAAATATATGTCTGTTTTAAAAATATTACAATATCCAAACCAAAGATTAAGAATAATTGCACAACCTATTAATAAAATAACAAAAGAAATAAAAAAACTAGCTTACAATATGCTCGATACTATGTATATAAACGAAGGAATTGGTTTAGCTGCAATACAAGTTGATATTCCATTACAAATTATAGTAGTAAGTAAAGATTACATTAAAAAAGAGCATTTAATTCTTATTAATCCTAAAATTATTTCAAAAAAAGGAAATATCAGTATTCAAGAAGGATGCTTATCTATTCCAGAATATCGCGCTTTTATTCCGCGTTCAAATTACATTAAAGTAAAAGCACTTAACTTATTTGGAAAAAAAATCGAAATTGAAGCACATGAAATGTTATCTATTTGTATACAACATGAAATTGATCATTTGAAAGGAAAACTTTTCATAGATTATTTATCGTTATTAAAACAAGAAAGAATTAAAAAAAAAATTAAAAAAATAAATAAAAAAATAAAATTTTTTACAAAGGATACAAACTGATTTGGAAAAACTAAAAATTATTTTTGCCGGAACATCAAATTTTTCTGAAAAACATTTATCTGCTTTAATAAACTGTCCATTATGTAATATAAAAGCTGTAATTACACAACCAGATCGTCCTTTTGGAAGAGGACAAAAAATTATTTTTTCTCCTGTAAAAAAAATTTCTATTAAAAATAAAATTCCTGTTTTACAACCATTAACATTGGATAATAAAGAATTTCAAAAAATCATATTAAATTTCTCTGCAGAACTAATGATAGTAGTTTCTTATGGCCATATAATACCTCAAAAAATATTATCTCTATTTCCAAAAGGCTGTATTAACGTACATGCTTCATTATTACCAAGGTGGAGAGGTGCATCGCCAATTCAATCAGCAATTTTATCGGGAGATAAAAAAACCGGTATCAGCATTATTAAAATGAACGATAAAGTTGATGCTGGAAATATAATAATATCAAAAAAATGTATAATATCTTCTACAGAAACATCAGAAACATTATCTTTGAAACTAATTAAAATTGGTACTAAAATATTAATCAAAGCTTTATTTCAAATACATAATAATATCGTTATAGAAACTAAACAAGATGAAAAATATACAACTTTTTCAAAAAAAATTCTTAAAATAGATGCATTGTTAAATTGGAAGAAAAATGCTGATTTTTTAGAACGACTAATACGCGCTTTTAATCCCTGGCCAATATGCTATTTTCTCATCAACAATACACCAATTAAAGTTTGGAAAGCAAAGGTAATCAATAATACCACCATTAAAAATTATAAAATCGGTCAAATTATTTCTATTGATAATGATGGAATTCAGATAGCTACGAAAGAAAAAATCTTAAATATTGAAAAAATACAAATTCCTGGAAAAAATATTTCTAATATCAATATCAAAACACTTTTTAAAAAATATAATTTAACAATCGGGACAATATTAATATAAAAATATTTTACGTTTTTTTAATATAAAATGAGCAAACGGTATACATTTCCGTTTGCTAAATATAATCATATTTATTTAATATCTAAATATTAATTTTTAATATCTTTGATTTTATTTTCTTTTGTATTACTTTTAACACGATCAACAAGCTCAATATAAGCCATAGGAGCTTTATCTCCAAATCGAAATCCACATTTTAAAATACGTGTATAACCACCAGGTCTATGGTGAAAAATAGGACCTAAATTTTTAAATAATTTTGTAACTACTTCATTATTTCGAACTTTGGAAAATATTAACCTTCTATGAGAAACGTTATCGATTTTTGATAAAGTAATCATAGGTTCAACAATTCGACGAAGTTCTTTTGCTTTTGCTAACGTAGTTTTTATTATTTCATTAATAAATAATGAACACGCCATATTTTTGAATATGGCATTACGATGGCTGCTATTACAATTTAACTTACGACCAATTTTTTTATGTCGCATAACTTTGTACCTTTTTAAAAATATTAAAATAACATTAACATAATAAATTTTAAAAAAAAATTATTCTTCTAAAATATTTAATGGAGGCCATTTTTCTAACTTCATTCCAAGAGATAAATTACGAGAAGCTAATATATCTTTAATTTCAGTTAATGACTTCTTTCCTAAATTCGGAGTTTTTAAAAGTTCAACTTCAGTTTTTTGCACTAAATCACCTATATAATGTATAGATTCTGCTTTCAGACAATTAGCTGATCGTACAGTTAACTCTAAATCATCAACTGGTCGTAATAAAATAGGTTCAAATTCAGGTTTTTTTTCTTTAACTTCAGGTTCTTTAACATCTCTTAAATCAACAAATGCTTCTAATTGTTCTGATAAAATAGTAGCTGCACGTCTTATTGCTTCTTCAGGATCAATTGTTCCATTTGTTTTCATTTCAATAATTAATTTATCTAAGTCTGTTCTCTGCTCCACTCGTGCAGCTTCAACATTATAAACAATCCGCTTGATAGGACTATAACATGCATCTACTAATAAACAACCTATGGGTCTTACATCATCTTCTATATGTATTCTAGATGAAGCTGGAATATATCCTCTTCCACGTTGTACTTTAATTCTCATTTGAATAGAAGCATTATGATCTGTTAAATGACAGATAATATGATTTGGTTTAATAATTTCAACATCACTATCATGTATAAGATCTTCAGCAGTAATACAACAAATACCTGATTTTTTAAGACTAATAAAAACTTCATCTTTTCCATGCAACTTAATCGCTAATCCTTTTAAATTTAATAAAATTTCTAAAATGTCTTCTTGAATTCCCTCTTTAGTACTATACTCATGTAACACACCATCAATCTCAACCTCTGTTACAGCGCAACCTGGCATAGAAGACAAAAGAATCCTTCGTAATGCATTTCCAAGAGTATGTCCAAAACCTCGTTCCAATGGTTCTAAAGTAACTTTAGTATGAGTCGGAGTAATTTGCTCAATATCAACTAAACGTGGTTTTAAAAACTCTATAATAGAATTCTGCATAATAAACCTCTATATCTAATAATAAACTTATTACTTAGAATAAAGTTCGATGATTAAATGTTCGTTAATTTCTGCAGATAAATCTGATCGTTCAGGAAAACGTTTGAAAATTCCTTCCATTTTAATCGGATCTACTTCAATCCAAATTGGTTTTTCTCGTTGTTCAGCTAGTTCTAAAGCAGCTTTTATTCGAGATTGATTTTTTGATCTATCTCTAATAGATATATGATCATTAGGAGAAACCTGATACGATCCAATATTAACAATATGATTATTAACTGTAATAGATTTATGACTGATTAATTGTCTTGATTCAGCACGTGTACAACCGAATCCCATACGATATACGACATTATCAAGCCTTCTTTCCAAAATTTGCAATAAATTTTCTCCAGTATTTCCTTTTAATCGAGAAGCTTTTTTATAATATATTCTAAATTGTCTTTCTAATACACCGTAGAGACGACGTACTTTTTGTTTTTCACGTAATTGAATCGCATAATCAGACAGTCTAGGTTTTCGAACACCGTGTTGTCCAGGAGGATGCTCTAATTTACATTTTGATTCTATTGATCGAAATCCGGATTTTAAAAATAAATCAGTTCCTTCACGTCGACTTAATTTTAATTTAGGACCTAAATATTTTGCCATTTTTTTCTCCAATAATTCCTAAAATTTAAACACGACGCTTTTTAGGAGGACGGCAACCATTATGAGGGATTGGTGTAACATCAGTAATATTTGTAATACGGAATCCGGCAGCGTTTAAAGCTCTAATAGTCGATTCTCTGCCTGGACCAGGACCTTTAACCATAACTTCTAAATTTTTTATACCATAATCTTTAACTATTTCAGCACATCGCTCAGCTGCAATTTGTGCCGCAAAAGGAGTGGATTTTCTAGAACCTCTAAAACCAGAACCTCCAGAAGTCGCCCAACCTAAAGAATTACCTTGACGATCTGTAATAGTTACAATTGTATTATTAAAAGAAGCATGTATATGTGCTATCGCATCTGTTATTTGTTTTTTTATACGCTTTCGTGTGCGAACAACTGAATTCTTTACCATAATTGAGATTACCTAAATTATTTTTTAATTACTTTTCTAGGGCCTTTACACGTACGAGCATTTGTTTTAGTTCGTTGCCCATGAACTGGAAGATTTTTCCGATGACGTACACCACGATAACAATTAAGATCTATTAAACGTTTAATATTTAAAGTTTTTTCTCTTCTTAAATCACCTTCAACAATATATTTAGCAACATTCTCTCTTAATAATTCAATATCAGATTCTTTTAAATCTATAATTTTCATAGTTTCTGGAATATTTGAATTCATACAAATTATTTTAGATAATTTTTTTCCAATTCCATATATTGCTGTTAATGCAATTATAGTATGTTTATTTTCAGGGATATTAATACCTGCAATACGTGCCATGTTTTCATAATCCTTAAAATTTATTAAAATAAATTAATGTAATTTATCAAAAATATATTACGAATATTAATAAAATATTTTATTTTTATTTAGATTTAACCTTGACGTTGTTTATGTTTTGGATCATTACTACAAATAACTCTTACGACATTATTACGTCGTATAATTTTGCAACTTCGACAAAGTATTTTAACAGAAGCTTTTACTTTCATTAAAAACATCCTTAAATATTAAAAATTTTTTATTAATTTAACTTTGCTTTTTTCAATATAGACTCATATTTACTAGACATCATTAAAGTTTGAATTTGAGTGATAAAATCCATAATAACTACAACTACAATTAATAATGAAGTACCACCAAAATAAAATGGAACATTCATAGCACTTCGCATAAATTCAGGAACTAAACAAATAAACGTAATATATAAAGAACCAAATAATGTTAAGCGCAACATAATTTTATTTATATATTTAGCTGTTTGTTCACCTGGTCTAATGCCCGAAATAAATGCACCTGATTTTTTTAAATTATCCGCAGTTTCACGAGGATTAAAAACTAATCCAGTATAAAAAAAACAAAAGAAAATAATAGATGTTATGTACAATACTAAATACAAAGGATGATTGGGCTGAAAATAAAACAAAACACTTTTGAAAAAAGTATATTTTTTATCTACCCCAAACCAAGATATAATAGTGGCAGGAAATAAAACAACACTTGAAGCAAAGATTGCCGGTATAACACCAGACATATTTATTTTTAAAGGTAAATGAGTACTTTGAGCCGAATAAACACGACGACCTTGTTGACGTTGAGCATAATGCACAATAATTTTTCTTTGACTTCGTTCTATAAAAACCACTAAAAAAACAACTAAAAAAATTAATATTAAAACAGAAAAAAATAACAACAAATGCAAATGACCTTGCCTAGTTTCTTCGATAGTATGTAAAATAGCAGAAGGAAGACCTGCTATTATACCTGTAAAAATTATAATAGAAATACCATTTCCAATACCACATTCTGTAATTAATTCACCTAACCACATTAGAAACATTGTACCAGTTACTAAAATAATAATAGCTGTAAAATAAAAATAAAAATCTGTATGAACTATAATTGGTCGTATACTAGATATATTAGACAGGCCTGTAACTATACCAATAGACTGAAAAAAGGCTAATATTAACGTAGCATATCTTGTATATTGATTAATTTTGTATCGACCAGACTCTCCCTCTTTTTTTATTTCAGACAAAAAAGGAACTACTAAAGTTAATAACTGAATAATAATAGAAGCGGATATATAAGGCATAATACCCAATGCAAAAATAGAAGCACGATTAAGAGCTCCACCAGAAAACATATTAAACATTTCAAAAATAGTACCTTTTTGATTATTTAATATTCTAGATAATATTGTAGTATTAATTCCAGGTATAGGAATAAAAGAACCAATACGAAAAATAATTAATGAAATTATTACAAAAATAATTCTGTTTTTAAGTTCATTAATATTTTTTTGAGAATTTTTAAAATTCATTTCCAATCTACTAATCATCCTTCAATTTTACCGCCATAGTTTTCGATTGCTGTACGAACACCTTGAGTAACACGTAAACCACGTAATATTAAAGGAACTTTGATTTCTCCTGAAAGAATAATTTTTACATATTTGATATTTTTATTAACAATGTTTTGTTCTTTTAAAGTTTGCAAACTAATGATATTAGTTGATAATTCTGAAATTTGAAATAACCTTACTTCAGCAGTATTATTTTTTTTTCTAGATTTAAATCCAAATTTCGGCAACCTTCTATATAAAGGCATTTGCCCGCCTTCAAAACCACGATTTATACTGCCACCCGATCTAGATTTTTGACCTTTATGCCCTCGACCAGCTGTTTTTCCAAACCCAGAACCAATTCCACGACCTAATCTTTTTTTGTTTTTTTTAGATCCAGATGATGGAGATAAATTATTTAAATACATAAATTATTTCTCTTGTATTTTTAAAATATATGATACTTTTTTAATCATTCCTCGAATTGAAGGAGTGTCGTTCAGAATGACAGTATGACCAATATAACGTAACCCTAAACCAGATAGTGTTTTTTTGTGTTTAGGAATTCTTCCTATTGAACTTTTTACTTGAGTAATTTTAATAGTTTTCATTAATTAGAATTTATCCTCTTAATATATATTCAATAGATTTATTTCTTTTAGCTGCTATCATTTCTGGGGATCTCATATTAATTAAACCATTCATAGTTGCGCGAACTACATTTATAGGGTTTGTTGATCCATATGTTTTCGCTAGTACATTATGTACACCAGCAACTTCTAAAACTGCACGCATAGCACCGCCAGCAATAATTCCAGTACCGTCTGAAGCTGGTTTCATAAATACGTTAGATCCAGTATACGATCCTGCTAAAGGATGTTGTAAGGTTTTATCAACTAACGGTATAGTAATCATATTTCGTCTTGCTTTTTCCATAGCTTTTTGAATGGCCGCTGGAACTTCACGGGCTTTGCCATATCCAAAACCAACGCGTCCATTTCCATTACCTACTACTGTTAAAGCTGTAAATGAAAAAATACGACCACCTTTCACTGTTTTTGAAACACGATTAACAGTAATTAATTTTTCCTGTAACTCATTATTATTTTTTTTATCAATGTTAGCCATTCTATATTTTCACCTTAAAACTTCAATCCAAAATTTCGAGCAGAATCTGCTAATACTTTTATACGACCATGATATTTAAAACCAGAACGATCAAATGAAACGTTAGAAATTTTTTTTAACAAAGCTCTCTTAGCAATAATTTCACCAATTATTTCTGAAGCTTTTTTATTACCAGTATATGTTAAACGAGATTTAATTTGATTTTCTAGAGTTGATGCGCAAACTAAAACTTTTGATTCAGAAGAAATTATTTGAGCATATATATGACGAGAAGTTCGATGTACAACTAAACGAGTAACTCCTAACGCTTTCATCTGGCAACGTGATTTCTTTAATCGACGCATTCGAGAATTCATTTTAGAATTTTTAGAAATAATCATTTTACTTTTTTTTAGCCTCTTTTACACGCACATTCTCATCTGAATATCGAATACCTTTTCCTTTATAAGGTTCAGGTTTTCGATAAGATCTTAAATTAGCTGCCACCTGACCAACTAACTGTTTATCTACTCCTTTAATAACAATCTCTGTAGGCGACAAATGTTCTACTTCAATATTGGAAGGTAGAGGATATAAAATAGGATGAGAATACCCTAAAGACATATTAATCATATTATTTTTCGTTATTGAAACACGATAACCTACCCCAGAAAACTGCAATTTTTTACTAAACTGTTCTGAAACTCCTTTAATCATTGAAAAAACAAGAGCTCTTGATGTACCAGCTTGCGCCCAACCATCAGAAAAACCTAAACGCGCTGAAAAAATAATTGTATCTTTTGAACATTTCACTTCAACAGAATGATGAATAATACGTTGAAGATGACCATATTTTCCTTGAATAGATATTAATTGAGAATCCAATTCAACTTTAATATCTTTAGGGATAGAAATTGGACGTTTAGCAATACGAGACATTTGCTCTCCTTTAAGCTACATAACATATAATTTCGCCACCAAGACCAAGTTTTCGAGCCATATGATCTGTCATTATGCCTTGAGAAGTAGAAATTACTGCAATTCCTAAACCAGCCATAACTTTTGGTAAATCATTCTTTTTTTTATATATTCTTAAACTTGGACGACTTACCCGATGAATTTTTTCTATTACAGATTTTCCTTTAAAATATTTCAAAATTACTTCTAGTTCTAATTTATTTGTACCTTGTAGATTATAATTATTAATATAACCTTCTTTTTTTAATAATTTTATTATAGAATATTTTAATTTCGAAGCAGGTATTTTAACAGAATATTTATTAGCTGACTGACCATTTCTAATACGTGTCAACATATCAGCTACCGGATCTTGCATGCTCATTTTAAACTCCCAAAAAATTACCAACTGGCTTTTTTTAAACCAGGAATTTCACCTTTCATAGCCGCCTCTCTAACTTTAATACGACTCAGACCAAATTTTCGTAAAAAAGCATGCGGACGACCTGTTTGACGACATCTATTTCTTTGTCGAGATGGACTTGAATCTCGCGGAAAAACTTGTAATTTAAGAACAGCATTCCAACGTTCTTCTTCTGAAAGTTGAATATTATTAATAATATTTTTAAGTGTCATACGTTGAGTATAAAATTTATTAGCTAATTTTATACGTTTCACTTCACGCGCTTTTATTGATTGTTTAGCCATTAAATTGCCTTAAATTATAATAATTTATATTATTTACGGAAAGGAAAATTAAATGCAGATAATAACAAATGACCTTCATGATTTGATTTTGCAGTGGTAGTAATAGTTACATCTAATCCACGAACACGATCAATTTTATCATAATCAATTTCAGGAAAAATAATTTGTTCTCGTATCCCTAAACTATAATTTCCTTGACCATCAAAAGAACTAATTGACAAACCTCTAAAATCTCTAATACGAGGAATTGCTATAGTAATAAGACGCTCAAAAAAATCCCATTTTCTTTTACCACGCAATGTTACTTTACAACCGATAGGATAACCTTTTCTAATTTTAAAACCAGCTACAGATTTTCTTGCTTTAGTAATTATTGGTTTCTGACCGGATATTGCAGTTAAATCTAAAATAGCATTATCTAAAACTTTTTTATCAGCAGCTGCAGATCCAACTCCCATATTTAAAACAATTTTATCAATTCGTGGCACTTGCATAATAGAATTGTAATTTAATTTTATCATAAGTTTTTTAACTACTTTTGTTATATAATAACTATGTAATTTTGCCATTAATCACTCCAAAAAAAATATCATAATTATTTTTTAATCGTTTTACCATTAGACTTGAAAAAACGTACTTTCTTTCCTTCTTCGAATCTAAAACCAACACGATCTGACTTTTGAGATTCTGGATTTAAAATAGCAACATTGGAAATATGAATAGGCGCTTCTTTTTCAAGAATACCACCATTTTTATTTTGAGAAGGCACGGGCTTCTGATGTTTTTTAACTAAATTTAAACCTTGAATAATTACTTTATTAGAAGATAAAATACTTTTAATAAAACCTTTTTTCCCTTTTTCTTTGCCCGTTAAGATAACTACTTCATCATTTTGACGTAATTTTAATGCCATTTTATATTCCTTTAATTTTTATTATAAAACTTCAGGAGCTAATGAAATAATTTTCATAAATTTTTCGTTTCTTAATTCACGAGTTACAGGACCAAAAATTCTCGTTCCTATAGGTTGTTCATTATTGTTTAAAATAACACAAGCATTACTATCAAAACGAATACTGGATCCATCAGATCTTCTTACTCCTTTTTTTGTTCTAACAACTACCGCTTTCAATACTTCTCCTTTTTTTACTTTTCCTCTAGGTATTGCTTCCTTTACAGTAATTTTGATTATATCACCAATCCTAGCATAACGACGACGCGAACCGCCTAATACTTTAATGCACATTGCTGCACGAGCCCCGGAATTATCAGCTACATTTAAAATAGTTTGCTCTTGAATCATATTTGATTGTTCCAAATAAAATTATTATATACTATAAAACTATTGATTTTTTAGTAGAAAACATGAGCAGACCTAGGTTTGATCATGTTTTAACATGTTTTAAAAAATATTTTTTTCAATAATTCGAACTAAAACCCAAGATTTGGTTTTTGAGATTGGTCTAGATTCTCGAATTTCTATTAAATCACCTATAGAACATTCATTGTTTTCATCGTGAATATGAAATTTTGTAGTTTTTTTTACAAATTTCTTATAAATTTCATGTTTTACAAAGCGCTCAATTGAAACAACAGCTGATTTTTGCATTTTATTGCTAATAACACGACCTTGTAAAGTGCGAATTTTTTCCATTATTTGATACGCTCCTTTTCTGTTAATATCGTTTTTACTTGTGCAATATTGCGCCTCACTTTTCTCAACAAATGTGATTGTTTTAATTTTCCAGATACAGATTGCATACGCAAATTAAATTGCTCTCTTAATAATTGTAAAAGCTCTATATTAAGATCTTGATAATTTTTTTTTCGAAATTTACATAATTCCTTCATTACATCACCATTTTAGTTACAAAAGTAGTTTTAATGGGTAATTTTGATGCTGCTAATTTAAATGCTTTTCGAGACTCTTCTTCAGACACTCCATCTATTTCATAAAGAATTTTACCAGGTTGAACTAAAGCAACCCAATATTCAACATTTCCCTTACCTTTACCCATTCTAACTTCTAATGGTTTTTGAGTAATAGGTTTATCAGGAAAAATACGTATCCAAATTTTTCCTTGTCTTTTAATAAAACGTGTTATAGCTCTCCGTGCAGATTCAATTTGTCTTGCTGTTAAACGTCCGCGATCAATAGCTTTTAACCCAAAAATACCAAAGTCGACATTAGTACCAAGAGCAAGCCCTCGATTTCGACCTTTGTGCATTTTGCGAAATTTAGTTCGTTTTGGTTGCAACATGAGCAGATTCTCCTACTTTCGATTTTTACGATGTTGCTTTTTAGATTGCATAGATGGTTTTTTTTCTAATTGTTCAATAGCAGACATTCCACCTAATATTTCACCTTTAAAAATCCAAACTTTTACACCGATTACACCATATGTTGTATGAGCTTCTGCAACACTATAGTCAATGTTTGCGCGAAGAGTATGTAATGGCACCCTTCCTTCTCTATACCATTCTCTTCGAGCTATTTCAGCACCACCTAGTCTACCACTTACTTCCACCTTAATTCCTTTTGCTCCTTGTCTCATAGCGTTTTGAACAGATCTTTTCATAGCTCTTCGAAACATAACTCTTCGTTCTAATTGCGAAGTAATACTGTCTGAAACAAGTTTTGCATCTAATTCAGGTTTTCTAACTTCAGAAATATTTATTTGAGCTGGAACACCAGTTATCTTGGCAATAATAACTCTTAATTTTTCAACATCTTCACCCTTTTTTCCTATCACAATACCAGGCCTAGCAGTATGAATAGTAACACGAATACTTTTAGCAGGTCTTTCGATAATAATACGAGAAACTGACGCTTTAACAAGCTCTTTCATTAAAAATTGACGAACTTTATAATCACTATCTAAATGATCTGCAAAATCTTTAGTATTTGAAAACCACACTGAATTCCATTTTTTAATTATACCCAATCGCATGCCATTAGGATGGACTTTTTGACCCATTACTTATTTCTCCAAAACATTAACAATCAGAAACAATGACAGTAATATGACTAGTACGTTTTAAAATACGATCCGCCCGACCTTTAGCACGAGGCATCATCCTTTTCATTGTAGAACCTTCATCTACAAATATATTTTTAACTTTTAATTGATCAATATCAATGCCATTATTATGCTCTGCATTTGCTATGGCTGATTCTAGTACTTTTTTTACTAAAACCGCTGCTTTCTTATTATTAAAATTTAATATATTTAATGCTTGAGGTACTTTTTTACCACGAATTAAATCTGCTATTAAACGAATTTTTTGAGCAGAAGATCGAGCTTTACGATATTGAGCTAAAGTTTCCATTTATCCCTCTTAATTCTAACGTTTTTTTACTTTTTTATCTGCAGTATGTCCTCTATAGGTACGAGTAAGAGAAAATTCACCTAATTTATGTCCAACCATTTCTTCAGTAATAAAAATTGGAATATGATTCCGACCATTATGGACAGATATTGTTAAACCAACCATATTTGGAAATACTGTAGAACGTCTAGACCAAGTTTTTAAAGGTTTTTTATCATTTAATTTTACTGCTTTTTCTACTTTTTTTAATAAGCTAACATCAATAAAAGGGCCTTTTTTCAAGGAACGTGGCATAAAATGATTCTCTAAAGTTATTTATGACGATGACGTAAAATAAATTGTTCAGTGCGTTTATTTCTCCGAGTTTTTTTTCCTTTTGTTTGAACACCCCAAGGAGTGACTGGATGTTTTCCGAAATTTCGTCCTTCACCACCTCCATGAGGATGATCTACCGGGTTCATAGCAGTACCTCGTACTGTTGGGCGAATTCCAAACCATCGTGAAGCACCAGCTTTACCTAAAACTTTTAACATATGCTCTGCATTTCCTACTTCGCCTATTGTCCCTCTACAATTAGATGCAATTTTTCTCATTTCACCAGATCGTAATCTTAAAGTTGCATAATCTTTATCACGTGCTACTAATTGAACGTAACTTCCTGCAGATCTGGAAATTTGACCTCCTTTTCCTGGTTTCATTTCTACATTGTGAATAAAAGAACCAATAGGAATATTTTTAATTGGCAAAGTATTTCCTGTTTTAATAGGCACATTTACTCCTGATGTAATTGTATCACCTATTTTTAAACCTTTAGGAGCTAAAATGTAACTTCTTGTTCCATCTTTATATAATATTAAAGCAATATTAGAAGAGCGATTAGGATCGTATTCAAATCTTTCTATTATAGCGTCTATATTATCTTTATTTCTTTTAAAATCTATAATACGATATGCTCTTTTATGCCCCCCTCCAATGTGTCGAGTTGTAATTCTTCCGTTATTATTACGACCTCCAGTTTTACTTTTTTTGGTAATAAGTGAAGAATATGGGTTGCCTTTATATAATTCTTTATTGACAACTTTAATTACATGACGTCGACCTGGGGATGTTGGCTTACATTTAACAATTGCCATTTTTTATCCTCTGACTACTCTACATTACTCATAAAATCTAAATTTTGACCTTTTTTTACTTTAATATACGCCTTTTTCCAATTACTTCGAACAACAATACGATTAGATTGACGCTTTTTTTTTCCTTGGATACATACCGTTTTTACACTTTTCACTTGTATATTAAATAACTTTTGTACAGCAGATTTAATTTCATATTTAGTAGAGTTTTTTAAAACTTTTAACACAACAGTATTAAACTTTTCCATTAATATAGATGATTTTTCAGATATATGCGGAGAGAGTAATATTTTTAATAAACGCTCTTCAGAAATCATGAAAGTATTTCCTCTATTTTTTTTAACGCTTCAACAGTAACTAAGACGTAGTTAAAAGAAATCAAACTCACTGGATCTATAGAATATACATCTTTTACATCCACTGAATATAAATTTCGAGAAGCGAGAATTAAATTTTTATCTAATTTATTAGTTATAATAAAAACATTGCTTAAATTTATTTCTTTTAATTTATCAACTAATAATTTTGTTCTCGGTGATGTTAATGAAAAATTTTTAAAAATAATTAATCTTTTTTGACGTATTAATTCTGAAAAAATACTTTTTAATGCACCGCGATACATTTTTTTATTAATTTTTTGAGAATGTGCTTGAGGTTTTGCAGCAAATGTAACTCCTCCTGAACGCCAAATCGGACTTCTGAAAGAACCTGCGCGAGCACGTCCAGTTCCTTTTTGTCGCCACGGTTTTCTACCTGAACCAGAAACATCAGCACGACTTTTTTGTGCTCTCGTACCTTGACGAGTAGACGCTGAATAAGCAACAACCACTTGATGAATTAGAGCTTCATTAAAATCTCGGGCAAAAATGATTTCAGAAACACTAAGAAGGTTTTGCACGTCTTTAACTACTAATTCCATGCTTAATTCCTTATTCCTCAAATCTTAATAGCTGGTTTAACAATAAGATCACTACCTGTAGGTCCTGGAACCGCACCTTTTACTAACAGTAGATTACGATTTTCATCAATTCGTATTATATTTAAATTTTGCACTGTAACACGTTTATTCCCTAATTGTCCTGCCATTTTTTTTCCCTTGAACACTCTACCAGGCGTTTGATTTTGACCAATAGACCCTGGAGCTCTATGAGATAACGAATTTCCATGTGTTGCATCTTGAGTACGAAAGTTCCAACGTTTGACAGTTCCAGAAAAACCTTTTCCTTTAGAAGTACCTGTGATATCTACTTTTTTAACATTATTAAAAATATTAACTTTAATAATTTGTCCTAATTTAAAATGTTCATTTGAATTTATTTTAAACTCCCATAGACCACGACCAGGAATTACACCTGCTTTTAAAAAATGACCTGATTGTGGTTTTTTAAGTTTATTTAATTTTTTTATACCTGTTGTAGTTTGAATGGCAAAATATCCATCATTTTTTATATTTTTTATCTGCGTGATTCGATTTTCTTGAAACTCAATTACAGTAACTGGAATTGAGTATCCTTCCTTGGTAAAAATTCGAGTCATACCAAGTTTTTTTCCAATTAAACCAATCATGTTAAAAACCTTATTCTATCTGATTAACCTAAACTAATTTGCACGTCTACACCGGCAGCAAGATCAAGTCGCATTAAAGCATCGACAGTTTTTTCAGTCGGTTCTACTATATCAATTAATCTTTTATGTGTACGAATTTCATATTGATCACGTGCATCTTTATTAACATGAGGAGAAATTAAAATAGTAAACCGTTCTTTACGGGTAGGAAGTGGGATAGGTCCGCGAACTTGTGCGCCAGTCCTTTTTGCTGTTTCAACAATTTCTGTAGTTGATTGATCAATTAATCTGTGATCAAATGCTTTTAATCGAATACGAATTCTTTGGTTCTGCATTATACCAGAACTCCAATTTTATTAAATAAAAATTTTACCCTCTCTCTTAATTAGAGATTGGATGTAATTAATAACTTCTATAACTCCTATATTAGGAGTATTTTAAAATATTTGAAATATAAAAATATTTTTAATTTTTTTAAGTTATGTTACTCAAAAAAAAACAAAACAATTTACATACCAAGAAAAGAGCATTGTATACTCTTTTCTTAATAAAATCAACTAAGTACAGTATAAATGTTAAAATGTTAATATTAAACTAATACTTTCGAAACTACTCCAGCACCAACAGTTCTACCACCTTCACGTATTGCAAATCGCAAACCATCCGCCATAGCAATAGGATGAATTAAAGTAACATTCATTTTTATGTTATCTCCTGGCATAACCATTTCAACACCTTCAGGTAGTTCAATAGAGCCAGTTACATCAGTAGTTCGAAAATAAAATTGAGGACGATATCCTTTGAAAAAAGGAGTATGTCGCCCACCTTCTTCTTTGGATAAAACATATACTTCAGATTCAAATGTTGTATGTGGATGAATACTACCAGGTTTTGCTAAAACTTGGCCTCTCTCAATTTCATCACGTTTTGTACCTCGAAGTAAAACACCTACATTTTCTCCGGCACGACCTTCATCTAATAATTTTCTAAACATCTCAACACCAGTGCAGATAGTT
Organism: Buchnera aphidicola (Aphis aurantii); assembly: GCF_039388985.1. Taxonomy (NCBI): domain Bacteria; kingdom Pseudomonadati; phylum Pseudomonadota; class Gammaproteobacteria; order Enterobacterales; family Erwiniaceae; genus Buchnera; species Buchnera aphidicola. Next base: position 551,253 of record NZ_CP135021.1, read on the forward strand.
TTAGTTGTTTTTTTAATACCTACAATTTCTACTTCTTCACCAACTTTCACAATTCCTTTTTCAACTCTTCCTGTAACAACTGTGCCTCTTCCTGATATGGAAAAAACATCTTCTATAGGAAGCAAAAAAGGTTGATCAATAGCTCTTTTTGGCTCTGGAATATAACTATCTAAAAATTTAGATAATTCTAGTATTTTCGATTCCCATTTAGGATCACCCTCTAGCGCTTTTAATGCAGATCCTCGAATGATTGGAGTGTCATCTCCTGGAAAATCATATTGAGTTAATAAATCACGTACTTCCATTTCCACCAATTCTAATAACTCTTCATCGTCTACCATATCGCATTTATTTAAAAACACTACAATATATGGAACGCCGACCTGTCTTCCTAATAGGATATGTTCACGTGTTTGAGGCATAGGCCCATCAGTAGCTGCAACCACTAAAATAGCACCATCCATTTGAGCCGCTCCAGTAATCATGTTTTTAATATAATCAGCATGACCTGGACAATCTACATGAGCATAATGTCTTAATTCAGTATCATATTCTACATGAGAGGTATTAATGGTAATACCCCTTGCTTTTTCTTCTGGAGCGTTATCGATTTGGTCAAAAGCACGCGCTGAACCTCCATATTTTTTTGATAACACAGTGGTTATTGCTGCAGTTAAAGTTGTTTTCCCATGATCTACATGACCAATGGTTCCAACATTAATATGAGGTTTTAAACGTTGAAATTTTTCTTTTGACATTATTTTATCCTTCAAAATTTTTAATCATCGAAATGTTTTAAGTATAATTAATTATTTTTTTGAATAATTAATTCAGAAATACTAGATGGTGCTTCTACATATTTTAAAAATTCCATACAATAAGAAGCTCTACCTTGTGTTTGAGATCGCAAGTCAGTTGCATAACCAAACATTTCAGATAAAGGTACGCAAGCATTAATAATTTTCCCTATAGATAAATCTTTCATACCTTCAATAATACCTCTACGACGATTTAAATCACCAATTACATCACCCATATATTCATCCGGTGTTTCTACTTCCACTTTCATAATAGGTTCTAATAGAATAGGTTTAGCTTGCTTAAATCCATTTTTAAATGCTAAAGAAGCAGCAATCTTAAATGCTAGCTCTGAAGAATCCACATCATGATATGATCCAAAATACAGTCGAACTCCTATATCTACAACGGGATAACCTGCTAAAGGACCGTATTTTAATTGCTCTTGAATACCTTTATCAATTGCTGAAATATATTCGTTAGGTATTACCCCGCCTTTAATGTCATTAATAAAAGAATATCCTAAACCTCCTGGTTCTAATGGAAATAATTCTATAACAACATGACCATATTGACCCCTACCACCTGATTGCTTAATATGTTTTCCTTCAATATCAGTAACTTTATTTAAGATTGTTTCTCGATATGCTACTTGTGGTTTACCAATATTAGCATCTACACTAAATTCTCGCTTCATTCGGTCAACAATAATCTCTAAATGAAGTTCACCCATGCCAGAAATAATCGTTTGATTCGATTCTTGGTCAGTATAAACTCTAAAAGAAGGATCTTCTTTAGCTAGTCTACTTAACGCTAAACCCATTTTTTCTTGATCAGCTTTTGTTTTAGGTTCAACTGAAATTGATATCACTGGTTCCGGAAAATCCATACGTTCTAATATAATAGGATTATTCAAATCACAGAGCGTATCGCCAGTAGTTACATCTTTTAAACCAATAGCTGCTGCTATATCACCTGCGTATACTTCTTTTATTTCTTCTCTTTTATTTGCATGCATTTGAACAATTCTACCAAATCTTTCACGTTGAGATTTAACAGAATTAAAAACAGTATCTCCTGATTTGACTATTCCAGAATATACTCTAAAAAACGTTAAATTCCCTACAAATGGATCATTAGCAATTTTGAATGCTAAAGCTGAAAATGGAGCATGATCATCTGACAACCTAATAGCTGGAAGATTTGTTTCGTCATTTGAAATACCTTTGATATCTTGAATATCGTTAGGAGCAGGCAAATATTCAACTATTGCATCTAATAATGCCTGTACTCCTTTATTTTTAAAAGCAGAACCACAAGTGATCAGTGTAATTTCATTATTTAAAGAACGTTTTCGTAATTCTAATTTTATTTCTCGTTCAGATAATTGTTCTCCATTCAAATATTTTTCCATAAGATTTTCATTAGATTCAACAGCTGATTCAATTAAATTTTGATTCCATTTTTCAGATAATTCAAGCATTTCTTTTGGAATATCTTTATAAGTAAAAGTAATGCCTTGATCAAAATCTTGCCATTCAATTGCTTTCATTTTAATTAAATCTATCACACCTTTAAAATGCTCTTCTGAACCAATTGGTAATTGCAGGGGAACAGGGTTTCCTCCCAATCGTGTTTTAATTTGTTTTACAACTTTTAAAAAATTTGCACCCATACGATCCATTTTGTTGATAAAAGCTATACGAGGTACATTATACTTATTTGCCTGTCTCCAAACAGTTTCCGATTGAGGTTGAACACCACCTACTGCACAATACACCATGACCGCGCCATCTAAGACTCGCATGGAACGTTCTACTTCTATAGTAAAATCTACATGTCCAGGGGTATCAATAATATTGATTCTATGAGATTCAAACTGTTTACCCATACCACTCCAAAAAGCAGTAGTAGCAGCAGATGTTATTGTAATTCCCCTTTCTTGCTCTTGAGCCATCCAGTCCATTGTTGCGGCTCCATCATGTACTTCACCAATTTTATGATTAATTCCAGTATAAAAAAGAATTCTTTCTGTGGTAGTGGTTTTACCTGCATCTATATGAGCACTAATTCCAATATTTCGATATCGAAAAATAGGTGTTGTACGAGACATAATAAATTTTACTTTTAGTTTTTTTTGAAAGTTATTATTAAATAAAATTAAAATACTTGTTAAATATCAACTATAAAAATTATAAAAAATGATTACCAACGATAATGGGCAAATGCTTTATTTGCTTCCGCCATTCGATGTACTTCCTCTCTTTTTTTCACAGAAGCACCTTTATTATCTAGTGCATCAAACAATTCATTCGATAAACGCAAAGCCATAGACTTATCAGCTCTTTTACGAGCTGAATCTATAATCCATCGCATAGCTAATGCATTTCGACGTATTGGGCGCACTTCAACAGGCACTTGATATGTTGATCCTCCGACTCGACGTGATTTAACTTCTACAGTTGGACGAACGTTTTCTAAAGCATTTTCAAAAGCTTCTAACTCTTTTTTTTCTGTTCGTTTTGATAAATTTTTAAGAGCAGTATAAACAATTACTTCGGCAATAGATTTTTTACCATCTATCATTAAAATATTAATAAATTTCGCTAATAATTCTGAAGAAAATTTTGGATCTGGTAAAATTTTTCGAGCAGTGATAATACGACGACGAGGCATAAACACTCCTGTTATCTTGTTTAAGCAATTATACTTTTGTTTTTTTAACTCCATATTTAGATCGACCTTTCTTTCGATCTTTAACACCTGCACAATCTAAAGAACCTCTAATAACATGATATCTAACGCCTGGTAAATCCTTAACTCTTCCACCACGTATTAAAATAACAGAATGTTCTTGTAGATTGTGACCTTCCCCACCTATATACGCTGTAACTTCGAAACCATTAGTTAACCTTACACGACAAACTTTACGTAATGCTGAGTTAGGTTTTTTAGGGGTAGTTGTATAAACCCGAGTACAAACTCCTCTTTTTTGGGGACTATTTGATAAAGCAGGAACATTTGTTTTGATTACCTTTCGTGAACGAGGTTTTCGGACCAATTGGTTAACTGTGGCCATGTAAGTTCCTATTATTTGTAATTAATTCTATGATTGATTTTAACATAATAAAAAATTGAGATTATATTATAATGTAGAAGTTCAGGACTGGATGTATAAACTAAAATCACTAAGCACACTTACCAAGTCATCTGTATTTTATTTTTAAGTGTTAATGAAACAAAATGCATATAACTAATCAACATAAAATCACTAGAGATATTGTTAATAATTCCTCTAGCGTAAACATCTTCTTTGATAAGATACAAATTTGCCGAAGTAAACATTATACTCTCTAAGAAAATATTATTAGTTAAAGCAATTAAAACACCATCTTGTAAAGCTAAAAAATCATCTTTTTTTTTCAATACACTTATAAGAAGAGATATGTTAGTTTTATAAGGAGATTGCATTAAAGTATGTAACATAAAAAATTTACCTTAAAAATTAATAATTGCATCATGATCCTCTAATTTTAAGCGCAAAAAATATGGATTTAATATATGAACTTGTAATATAAACTTAGTATCAAAATTAAATCCCCTTTCAAGTAAAGATAATTTACAACAATAAAAATTTTTTATTTCATATAATGATAATATAGAAAATAAAGAAGTATAATCACGAGTTAAAATCCTTTCTGGTTTATAACTTTTTAATAATTGAAAAATACCATCGCCAATAAAAAATAAAGTAATTTTTTTTAAAATAGAAGAAGTTGCTAAAACAGCATCTATTCCTTCTTTTCCGAACGTAGTACCATGTGGAGCATTACTAAAAACAAAAGCGATTTTTTTCATAAGAACTAATATTTAAATTAAAATCAATTAAAATTGTATTATTCGATCCGAGGTATGTATAGCATGCCCTAATTCTAATAATCCACTTAATTGAAAAAAAGGGGCTAAATTCCCATGTTCCAGATTAGGAATAGTATTGTTTTCTACTATACCCCTTCGTAAAGCAGCGCTAGCACATACATATAATTTTACATTATATTTATTATGTAGTTGCTGCCAACCTTGAATTAAATTAAATTCATCAACAGGTGTTTGATTTATTAAATTAGCATTAAGTACGCCATCAAAATAAAAAAAAATACTATTTAATACATGATTCATTTTTATTAATGATTTGCAAAATAAAAAAGCTGTACTAGAATTTTGCGTGCCATACACAGATCCCGTAACTAAAACTGTATAATTCATTATATATCTTTAATATTATATTTAATATTACAATTAATTATTTTTTACATCAATTAATTCTATATCGAAAATTAAAGTAGAATTCCCCGGAATTCCATTTAACCCAGTATTCCCATATCCTAAAGCAGGAGGTATCACTAATTTAATTTTTCCACCTTTTCTAATATACTTTAAACCTTCTTGCCAACCTAATATTACATCTTTTAATACAAATATAACAGGTTTTCCACGATTGTATGAACTATCGAATTCTACTCCATTAACTAAAAATCCTTTATAATGTACAGTAATTTCTGTATTTTCTGTAATTTTTTCACCCTCACCAGGATTTTCTATAATGTACATTAAACCACTTTGGGTTTTATGTGCACCTTTAATTTCAGAAAATTTTTTCATGTATAGTTGACCTTGAATTAAATTTTCTTTTTCATTTTTTTTAATTTGAATTTTAGTTGCTTTTTTAATTTTTTTTTCCAATGTTTCAAGAATATTAGAAATTTCTTCATTAGATAACTGTAGGTGATTTGAAATAGCATCTTGAATACCTAATAAAAGACTATTTTTATCTAATTTAATACCTAGTTTTTGTTGATGTGAAAAAGATTGATTAACATAATTACCTAAGGAAACTCCTAAAGCATATCCTGTTTTTTCATTTTCATTTTTAAAAATTTTTTTATTTTCTAAATAAGATTGCGTTTGAGAAGTAGAATGTATTTCTGCGTATGAATTTGGAATGTAAAATAATAAAAATAGCAATATAATTCTTTTTAGTAGAAAGAAAATCATTTATTTCTCCGTTAAATAAATTTCTATTTTTAAAAAAGTTTATATTAAATAATCTTTATTAAAATCAAATTATTTTATATAAGTTATTCATTAATAGAAAATAAAAAAATTTTAAAATAACAAAAATGAAAAATAATATATTTAAAAACATTCAAAAAAACAACAAAAAAAGTTCGTAGTCAAAAAAAATATATACATGATCTAAAAAATAAAGTTTTATTACATCAAATTAAGATAGAAAATATTCAAAATACCATGAAAAATTTATTAAAAAAATAAATTAATAAAATTATATATTAATCAATTATTCAAAAAAAAGAAAAACCTCCATATTGTTAACTATATTCAAGATATTTATAAAATTTTTTCTAAAGCAGAATAAAAACGATTCATACCTTCAATAATATCAGCTTCACTAATAATTAATGAAGGCGCCATTCTGATGATATTATTACCTGCAGTTAACAAAATTACACCTTCTAAAAATGAAGCATGTAAAATATCACTTATTTTATCAACAAACTTTTCTTTTAAAACAATACCAATAAGTAAACCCATACCCCTTATTTCTTTAAATAACTTAAAACGTTTATTAATTGTATTTAATTCAAATATAATTCTTTCTGATTTTTTTTTAACACCAGATAAAACATTGTTTGTATTAATAATATCAATTGTCGCTTCAGCAATAGCACATGCAAGAGGATTTCCACCGTATGTTGTTCCATGAATACCTGGTATAATAACAGATTGAATTTCACTAGTTGTTAACATTGCGCTAATGGGAAAACCACCACCTAAAGATTTAGCAATTGTTAAAATATCAGGTTTTACACCGTAATGTTCGTATGCAAATAATCTTCCAGTTCTACCAATTCCTGTTTGTATTTCATCAAAAATTAATAAAGCGTTATATTCGTCACATAATAATCGAATATCTTTAACAAAAGACTTTAAAGCAGGAATAATGCCGCCTTCACCTTGAATTAATTCCAAAACTATTGCACAAGTATTTTTATCCACAATGTTTTTTACAGTTTCAATTTTGTTAAATGTAGCATGCTGAATCCCTAATGGCTTGGGTCCAAAAAAATCAGAATATTTTGATTTTCCACCTACAGATACTGTAAATAATGTTCTTCCATGAAATGAATTATAAAACGAAATAATTTTATTTTTTTTTAAATGATATCTTTTAGCAGTATAATAACGTGCCAATTTAAATGCTGCTTCATTTGCCTCAGCTCCTGAATTAGCAAAAAAAACATAAGATGCAAAACTTGATAAAACTAGCTTTTTAGCTAGTCTTAAAGCTGGCTCATTTGTGAAAATATTACTAGTATGCCATATTTTTTTACTTTGATAATTTAAAACTTGATTAAGTTTAGGATGACAATGACCTAAGGATGTCACCGCGATTCCACCAGCAAAATCAATATATTCTTTTCCTTTTTGATCCCAAATACGACTACCTTCGCCTTTAATTGGAATAAAAAAAGACGGATTATAAAAAGGTAAAATTAAATCATTAAAACTATCTCTAGTAACTGGTGTATTTTTTAATATCATTTAATTTCCTAATATATTCACTAAACTAATAAACACAATTAAAAAATACAAAACAGATTTTTAAAATTTAAAACATTTAATCAATAAAATTAAAATATACATTATATTTTATTAAATTTAAACTTATTTTAGTAATAAATAATAACTCAATAATTTCTTAAAGTATTTAGTTTAAAAAAATATTTTAGATTTTAACATCTTGATACAATTATAATTGTAATAAATAATACATCTAAGAATATTAAATAATTTTAATACTTTAAAATTTATATAAACAGGTAAAAAAATTGAAAAACATTAACCAAATAGGACTTACATGGATTAGTTTTTTTTCATATGCTTTCACAGGTGCATTAATAGTAGTTACAGGAATGATCATGGGTGATATTGCAAATTATTTTAATTTGTCTATCGCTCAAATGAGCAATGTTTTTACTTGTTTAAATGCAGGCATATTAATATCAATTATATTAAATTCTTGGCTGATTCATGTTATTTCCTTAAAAAAACAATTAATATATGGATTTATACTTTCAGTAATTTCTATTATAGGAATAATATTTTCTAAAAATTTATTACTATTCTCTATTAATATTTTTATATTAGGACTAGTTAGTGGAATAACAATGTCAATTGGTACTTTTATTATTACAACATTGTATGCAGGACCAAAAAGAGGATCACAACTTTTAATCACTGATTCTTTCTTTAGTATGTCTGGAATGATATTTCCTATTATCGCAGCGTATTTTTTAGAAAACAAATTTTCATGGTACTGGATATACGTATGTATCGGAATGATTTATTTTATAATTTTTATTTTATCAATTAATTTAAAATTTCCAATATCAGAAGATAAAGTAAATCATATAAAAGAAGTTAAAAAATGGAATTTAAATATCATTTTACTATCTATATCAGCACTTTTATATATTTTAGGTCAATTAAGTTTTATTTCATGGGTTCCTCAATATGCAACAGAAATAATGAATATCAATATAAAAAAGACAGGAAATTTAGTGAGTAATTTTTGGATGTCATATATGCTTGGTATGTGGTGTTTTAGTTTTATAATAAAATTTTTTAATTTGCAACGAATTTTTATTTTTTTGTCAGGAATTTCTTCAATACTGATGTATGTGTATATACATAATTCAAATTATTTGATAATAAAATACATTATTATTAGCTTAGGTTTTTTTTCTAGTGCTATTTATACTATAATTATTACATTAGCTTCATTGCAAACAAAAACACCATCTGCAAAATTAATAAATATAATTTTATTTTTTGGAACGATTGGAACATTACTAACTTTTATTGTTACTAGTCCTATCGTCCATACAAGAGGGCTATATGACACTTTAATATGCTCAAATATATTATACGGAATAGTATTTTTTTTATCTTTACTTATTTTAATAAATAGTAGAAATAATGTTCGTTTTAAACAATAAATAGTTTTTATAATTGAATGGAATCAACAAATAAAAAAACAATTAAAAAATCAATATTTTTATAATAAATAAACTAGAATGCATGCATTTCTGGTTTATTTACTCAATAAATTTTCAAAATTAATCTATTCCTATAGCAGAATATACTTTTTTTAAAGTTTCTTCAGATTTTAAACGAGCTTGAATGGCTCCATTTGAAATTATTGTATTCAAAAAAAATTCATCATTACGATAATTAACATAAGATTTTTGTAAATTTAACAAAAATTTCGATAAATTATCTGAAACAATATTTTTAAATTCACTGTATAACACTCCATTTAATTCTTTTTCTAAAATCTTTATTTCTTTATTAGTGATGGTAGAAAGAATTTCTAATAAATTTGAAATACCTGACTTTTTGTGAGTATTATAATATATTTTAGGAGGATTTTCTGAATCTGTAATACAATGCTTAATTTTAAAAAAAATAGAAGATACTTCTTCTAATAAAAAAATAACATTATTTTTATTCGGATCGGATTTAGACATTTTTTTTGAAGGATCTAATAAAGACATAATTTTAGAACCATTTCGACTAATAATAGGTTTTGGTATAGTAAAAATATTTCCATATGAAAGATTAAAACGATTAGCTATATTGCACGTTAATTCTAAATGCTGTTTCTGATCTTTTCCTACTGGAACAAAATTAGTTTGATATAATAAGATATCCGAAGCCATTAAAATAGGATAATTAAATAAACCAACATTGCTATTTTTAATACAATTTTGAGTTTTCTTAATTTTAAATTGTGTCATTCTAGATAGCTCATTAAATTGACTAAAACAACTTAAAACCCAATTTAGTTGACTGTGCTGGTGCACTTGTGATTGAACAAAAATAATGCTTTTATTAGGATCTACACCACATGCTAAATATAACGCTAACGTGTCTAATATTGAATTTTTTATTTTTTTTTTATTAATTGTAGTTAAAGCATGCAAATCCGCAATACAATATAAACATTCATATTTATCTTGCATGCTTGACCAATGACGCATTGTTCCAATATAATTGCCAATAGTTAAATTACCAGAAGGTTGAACAGCGCTAAATAAAATTGGCTTAGGATTAATAAGCATAAATTTAAAGATCCTAAATAAAATATTAATGAATAGAGTTAAAATGAGAGTATTTTAATTCTTGACGAATATTTTTAATAATTCTATGATAATCTGGATAATCAAAAATTCCAGAACCAATTACAAATACATTTGCTCCAGAACAAGCTATTTCAGAAATATTTTCTAATTTTACGCCTCCATCTACTTCTAAATAAATGTCTAACAAACTTAAATCAATTCGTTTACGTACTTCACGTAATTTATTGATCGTCAATGGTAAAAAAGACTGATTTCCAAAACCAGGATTTACTGACATTAATAAAATTAAATCCAATTTTTCTATTACATAATCTAAAAAATGCAGTGAAGTAGATGGATTAAATGCTAAACCGGCTTTACATCCATGTTCTTTAATTAAATTTAATGTACGATCAATATGATCAGTTGATTCTGGATGAAATGTGATAAAATTAGCACCTGCCTGAGCAAACTGAGGAATTAAATTATCTACAGGTTTGGTCATTAAATGAACATCAATAGGAACAGTAATATTGTAATTTCGAAGTGATTTTAAAATCATAGGACCCATACTTAAATTAGGAACATAATGATTATCCATAACATCAAAGTGAATCCAATCACCACCTGCGCTCAATACTTTGTTTACCTCTTCACCTAAACGTGAAAAATCAGCAGATAAAATAGATGGAGCTAATAAAAAATCTTTCATAATTGATTCTCCTATTAATCTAGCAATTTTATACATGGTTATAATAAAAGAACAAATTTTAAAAAAACTAACATAAAACATATTTAATTAATATTTTTATTATTTATTTTTTAATTTTTTAATTATTTAAAAATATTTATTAAAATTTATTGAGAATCTTTAATTGCACTTAAAATAATGCTTTTATCTATTCCAGAAAAAACTTTGGCTTTTCCGATAGAAATAGGAAGCACTAATCTCATTTCTCCTGAAATTACTTTTTTATCACGCATCATATATGGCAAGTATGAAGCTGCAGACATATTTTTGGGACCCTTAACAGGTAATCCAACTTTTTTTAATAAAGCAATTATTCTGTTGTAATCTGTTTTTTTCAAATGTCCAAGCAATTCTGATGTACGAGACGCCATGACCATACCTACTGATATTGCCTCGCCATGCAACCAAGTACCATAACCAGAATGCGCCTCAATAGCATGGCCATATGTATGACCAAAATTCAATAATGCTCTAAAATTCTTTTCTCGCTCATCAAGCGAAATAATTTTTGATTTTAATTCACAACATTTTTTAATGCAAAAACACATGGATTGATGATCTAATAATAATACTTTTTCAATATTTTCTTCTAACCAATTAAAAAATAGTTCATCGAAAATAACAGCATACTTAATAATCTCAGATACTCCTGAAACTAATTCATTACGAGGCAATGTTTGTAAAAAATTAACATCTACAATTACTGAAGATGGTTGCCAAAAAGAACCTATCATATTTTTCCCTAATAAATGATTTACTCCTGTTTTTCCGCCTATAGAAGCATCTACTTGCGCCAAAAGCGTAGTTGGAATCTGAATAAATCGTACTCCTCTTTGATAAATAGATGCGGCAAAACCAGTTAAATCACCTACTACACCCCCCCCTAAAGCAACTAATGTAGTATCACGAGAATGTTTTTTCTCAAGTAATGCAGAAATTACCATCTCTATTTCATTTAATGTTTTGAATTGTTCACCATCTGAAATAATTACTTGATCTACTTTAATTCCTGATTTTCTTAATTGAAAAAAAACTTTATCTTTTAAAAGATTAGCTAATGTTTTATTTGTTACTAACATAGCTTGATTTCCCGATTTCAAGGGAAAGAAAATATTATCTTTTTCAATAATACCAGATCCTATACTGATAGGATAACTACGTTCGCCTAAAATAACTTTTAACTGTTCCATAATTATCATGCTCTAATAATGTACTTTGAATATTTATGAATATTACATTTTTTCTAATAAACGAATTATATTATATGCAACAGATTTAGCACTATGAGTATCAGTATGAATTTTAAAATCAGCTATTTCTTCATATAAAGGATTTCTTTCTTGAGCTAAATTTTCTAATATAATCTTATTTGATATATTTGTTTGTAATAGTGGTCTTTTTTGATCTCTTTTTGTACGTGCTAACTGTTTTTCAATTGTTGTCTCTAGATATATTACAATTCCTCGAGCTGATAATATGTTTCTATTTTTCTTAGATTTAACTGATCCCCCACCAGTAGCCAGAATAATTCCTTGTTTTTGAGTAATTTCATTAATTACTTTAATTTCTCTTTCTCGGAAACCATTTTCACCTTCCACATCAAACACCCAACTTATAGTGGCTCCGGTACGTTTCTCGATTTCTTGATCAGAGTCAAAAAATTCCATATTAAGTTGTTGAGATAGTTGACGGCCAATTGTACTTTTTCCAGCACCCATAGGTCCAATTAGAAAGATATTTCGTTTTTCTGCCATATTTTGATTACTAAAATAATTCGTTAAAACCACTGATGCTAAACATGATTAATGTTAACAAAAATAAAACGTTAAAAAATAGAATAATTAAATTTAAATTAATAAATTATATTAACTGTAAATTGTTAATTAATAAAATATTAACTAATAAAATACTATAATAAACGTAGTTGAAACATTTAAAGAATAAAATTATCAAAATTTTATAAATATTTCATAAATCAATTTTCTCCTTATAATCATGCTACAAATAACATCTAAATTTTTAAAAAGTGAAATAAGAAAGTATATTCTATCAGAGTAAACATCATTTTTTCTATATTTCTTTATAATTTTATTATAAATATTTTTAAATTTAAAACTTGACGTAATTTACTTTTTCAGATGTAATAGAATAAATATTTTATATAGGTGAGGTGTCCGAGAGGCTTAAGGAACACGCCTGGAAAGCGTGTATATGGAAACGTATCAAGGGTTCGAATCCCTTTCTCACCAAAAAAATCTAAATTAATAATGTTGTTTCTAAAGATAAAACAATCATATCATTAAAACTAGATTCTCTATCTGATGATGAAACAGATTCTTTTTTTAAAATATGATCAGAAACCGTGCAAATAGATAAAGCTTGTGCTCGAAATTCAGATGCAACACTATATATACCTGCTGTTTCCATATCTATCCCAACAATATTATATTTGTTTAAAATTTTTAACATATCTTGATCTGTATAAAATGAATCAGTTGTAAAAAAATTACCGATATGAATTTTGACCTTCATTTGTCTTGCTGCTAAAAATGCCTGATAAGTTATATGAAAATCTGAAATAGCAGCATAATCATGATTATAAAATCGTATTCTATTAAATTTTGAATCTGTAGAAGCACCTAATCCGATAACAATATCACGCAAGTTTATATCATCTCGTACCGCACCACAAGTTCCTATTCGAATAATTTTTTTTACATTATATTCTGTTATTAATTCTCTAACATACAGAGCAGCAGATGGTATTCCTATTCCATGACTCATAATAGAAATTTTTTTATTTTTATAATATCCCGTATAAGCTAACATTAACCGTGTTGTATTAATTTGTTTAAAATTATTTAAATAATTTTCAGCAATATATTTTGCTCTTACAGGGTCTCCAGGCATAAGAATTGTATCTGAAAAATCGCTTTTCTTACTATTTATATGGAAAGTAGACACTTGTTTTTTCCTTATTTTTAAAATAAATATTTTTTAAAACATATGTGTGCCATATTGCATTTTTGACAATGAAAAATATTTAGCAATTGTTTGACCTATATCAGAAAAACTGGTGCGATGACCTAAAAACTTCACTTTTCTACCAGGAGAATATATTAATATAGGAATATTTTCTCTCGTATGATCTGTACCTGACCAAGTAGGATCACATCCATGATCTGCAGTTATAATAAGTAAATCTTCTTTGTTAACTAAATGAATCATTTTGTACAACTGACTATCAAAAAACTCTAAACCTTTAGCATATCCAGAAACATCACGACGATGCCCCCAAATCGAATCAAAATCTACAAAATTAGTAAATACAATCGTATTATTTTTAGCTAATTGCATTTCATTAATAGTTGTATTACACAATTCTTTCAGCCCAAAAGATTTTATACTTTTACTAATACCTACTCCTGCATAAATATCTGAAACTTTTCCAACTCCAATAACTTTTCCTTTTTTTTCAGCAACTAATTTTTCCATCACAGTAACAGAAGGAGGTTTTATTGAAAAATCTACTCTATTTCCTGTTCTTTGAAAATTTAATTTATTCATCCCGATAAAAGGACGAGCAATAACTCTCGCTATTTTATATTTATTTTTATTTAATAAAGAACGAATTATATGGCATAGTTGATAAAGATTATACAATCCAAATATATCTTCATGACATGCCACTTGAAGGACTGAATCAGATGAAGTATATAAAATTGGTTTTTTTGTTTTAATATGCTCTTCACCTAATTTAGAAATAATTTCTGTGCCAGATGCATGACAATTTCCTAGAATACCAGGTAATTTAAAATTTTTTATAATTTCATGTATTAAAGTTTCAGGAAATGTGTTATTAAGTTTTTCAAAATAATACCAATCATCTAATACTGGAGCTCCAGCTATTTCCCAATGCCCAGATGTAGTATCTTTTCCTGAAGAAATTTCACTAGCAAAACCATAACTAGCAATAATTTTAGAGTTATAAAATTTTTTATCATAACCAATCGGATATTTTCCTGTTGAAGCATTATGTGCTTGAAATATTCCTAGTTTTTGCAAATTAGGAATTTTTAAATACCCCTCCCTTGCTTTATTAGCTTTTCCTAAAAAACATTGTTCTACTATATGTCCAAATGTATCAGCACCACAATCATTAAATTTTCCAGCATCAACACTTGATCCAATTCCAAAAGAGTCTAAAATCATTAAGAAAACACGTTTCATTTCAAATACCTAAAATAAAATTAAAATATATTTATTGCTCTCTTATTTCATTAAAATTAATATCAATATATCGAGACATTATAATATTTAAGTTAGCTTGACTAGGTGCTAAATATGTTAAATTATTAAAATTATCTAATGCTATACAAGAGTTATTTTTATTCAAAAATATTTCTATATTTTTTTTATAATCTGAAGTAATCCATCTTGCAAACTTAATATTTACTTTTTCATATAAAGCATCTATTTTGTATTCAACTTTTAATCGATGAATTACTACATCAAATTGTAGTATACCAATAGCTCCTAAAATTACATGATTATTATTCAAAGGGTAAAAAACTTGTATTGCCCCTTCTTCCGACAATTGATTTAAACCTTTTTTTAACTTCTTTTGATCTAATGGATTTTTTAAAAAAATCCGACGAAATATCTCTGGAGCAAAACTCGGAATTCCAATAAAATTAATTTCTTCTCCTTCCGTGAAAGAATCTCCAATTTTTATTGTTCCATGATTATGTATGCCAATTATATCTCCTGGATACGCCTGTTTTATGTCAAATCTATCCCCTGCTATAAAATAAAACGCATCAGAAATAATAATGTTTTTTTTAGTTCTAACATGTTTTAATTTAATACCTTTTTTGTATTTTCCAGATACAATTCTAATAAAAGCTATACGGTCATGATGTTTTAAATCCATATTAGCCTGAATTTTAAATACAAAACCTGTAAAATATTTTTCTTCAGGTCTTACTTTTCTTATATTACTATTTCGATAAATAGGTGAAGGAGCCCATTTTATTAAACTATCTAATATATGATCAATACCAAAATTACTTAATGCACTACCAAAAAAAACGGGTGTAATAATACTTTTTAAAAAATCTTTTTTGTTAAAATCTGAATATATATGACTAATTAATTTTAATTCTTCGGAAACTTGAAGAATTAAGTCTGAATTTATATCATTCTTTAATAAACACTGATTTAAATAATCAAAATGATTTTTAAAAACACTAGGTTTTTTAGATTTATTATATAAATAAATTAATTTTTCATATAAATGAAAAACACCTTGAAAATTTCTCCCACAACTGATAGGCCACGTAATAGGTATACAAGATAATTGCAACTCTTTTTCAATTTGATCTAAAATTTCTATTGAATCGAGACTATCACGATCTAATTTGTTTATAAATGTAATAATAGGAGTATGATGTAGTCGGCTTATCTTAATTAATTTTTTTGTTCGTTCTTCTATTCCTTTAGCGGCATCAATAACTAATAAACAACAATCTACTGCAGTAAGAATACGATATGTATCTTCTGAAAAATCTTGATGTCCAGGGGTATCTAATAAATTAATTAAAATATTTTTATATTGAAATTGCATAACAGATGTTGTAATAGAAATACCACGATCTTTTTCAATTTTCATCCAATCTGATTTGACATATTTTCCATTTCCTCTTGCTTTAACTGTACCAGAAGTTCGAATTACTTTTCCTAAAAGCAACATTTTTTCTGTAACAGTTGTTTTACCGGCATCAGGATGAGAGATAATGGCAAAAGTACGTCTTTTTTTTATTTCTACTTGATGATTTAAATTACACATATACACTCTATTAAAATAATTTATTCTTACTAAAGAATTTAGTATAAAAATTTTTTATTAAACTTAATTTTTTTAAAAATATAATTCCAATCATTATATTGTAGTATTTAATAATTTTTTAAAACAAATTAATATGCATAAATTAAATTATATTTTATAAAAAAACATTGATAATTATATAAATAAGAACAGAGTTACGTTAATGAAAAAATATATATTGTATAGCAGAATATAGCTATTAAAATATAAAGTTTATTATATTCCTGCTATAAAATTTAAAAAAATAATTAAATACCAAAATTTCATAGTCTAAAAATTCTAAAATTTATTATTTAAGAATGTAACTGCTAAATTCTTTTTAAAAGAGTAAGATAGAATGGTAAAAATTGAAGATAATATTAAAAATATTATAAATATGACATAGTATTTATTATATTATTTATTAATACATAAAACTTGGATAAAATAACTAATGATCGTCAAACAGTTTTTAAATTAATTTATAGTAGAAATCTATGCGAATAAATCATCAAATTTATTTAGTTATTGATAAATCATTTTAGTTAATATATTGAAATCATTTAATTTTTTATAAATACATGGTATACATCAATACTCGATGAGATAAAAATTTATTTAACGGCTTATTTTTTTAAATTTTTTTAATTTTGAGCAATATGAATTCATTTATTGAATTTTAAAAAACTTGATAAAAATCAGAAAATATAAAATTATACTTATAATTTCTAGTACCATCTTAAAAATTTTTTATTTTTTAATTAAAAAAATTATTACAAAATTAATAATAACTAAGATGATAAAATTACCTGAAAAATTAATTAAAAATATGTTTTTAGTGTATTAAAAATATTTCAATTAAAAATATTAAGATAAACGGAGTAGAAATAAATTATTTATTTGTAAATTAATTTCGTTAGTATGAATATAGTGTTATTAGTAACGATATTTAATATTTGATAAGAATCCTAAGTAAATCATATTTCTTATAAAATTAAAATATTTCATGAATTGTAATATTTTTTTAATAAAAAGAATGATTACCATGCGCATGATCCGTTTGATCAACTACCTTTTTTATTTCAGAAAAACAAGATAATATTTTTTTTTCCACCATTTCTTTTAAAGTGACTCCTATCATTGAGCACCCATTACATCCTCCACTAAATTCTATAAAAGCTATACCACTTTTAGAAATATTTATTAAATTTACTTTCCCCCCATGTAATAATAACTGTGGATTTATTTCTATATCTAAAAAATTTTTTATTTGATCTTTTAACTCAAGTTTTTTATAGATGGTATTTTTTTTAGCGTATGGAGCTTGAAAAGTAAGATATGAGTTTAACTTATCTACTATCAGATTGATTTCAGAATTTTTTAAAAAATGAAGAATAGATTGATTAATATAAACATAAAAATTATTATATTTAAATTTAACATCAGATGTTTCGATTTCATCTGGAGCACAATAAGCTACTTTACATTCTGCGTCTGGCATTCCAGGGTTATCAATAAAGATACGAATTTGAGTCCCTATTGGTTCTTTAGATAAAAGTAAACTCAAATAATTTTGAGCTTCATGAGAGATTTTAATCATAATAATTAATTTAATTTTTTATTAGTTTGAACCATTAATTTTACTAATTAATTCACTTAAATACAAGATAATTCTATAATTATAATTTAAATATAAAATAAATTTATAAAATAATACAAAAAATGAAAAAATTCAAATGGGAAATAAAAGGCAATGGAAATATTAACCTTGTTATATTAAATGGATGGGGTTTTAATTCTGAAATATGGTTTTTTATCATTAAAAAACTTTGTCCGTATTTTAAATTGCATTTAATTGATTTACCTGGAATTGGAAGAAATAAAAAACTAATTCCTACAAATATTCAACAAATTATTGAAGTATTAAATTTTTGTATGCCTAATAATTCAATTTATCTAGGATGGTCACTTGGTGGATTAATTGCAACTAATTTTGCTTTATTATATCCTAATAAAATTTTAGGACTTATTAATGTAGCTTCCTCTCCTTGCTTTATAAAGAAAAAAAACTGGCCTGGAATAGAGAAAAAAAAACTATATTGTTTTTACCGTGATTTAGTACAAAAAAATCATGACACAATAAATAATTTTTTATTCTCACAAATATTTCAAGAAAAAAAACATTTAAAAGACTTGAATGTTTTAACAAACAAATTATTTCAAAGTCATGAAAAACCTAATCAACATGCTATCAAAAAAGGATTAGAAATGCTTTTAACAGTTGATTTAAGATCTCAATTACCTATGATTCGAATGCCATTTTTACGAATATATGGATCTTTAGATACTCTAGTTCCTAAAAAAATTTCAAATTTAACTAATGTGATATCCAATAATAGTTCTTCCGTTATTATAAACCAAGCTGGACACATACCATTTATTTCGCATAAAGAAGAATTTTGCTCTATATTACTAGAATTTTTTAGAAAAATATAAAAAAGTTAATATATTGCCCCAAAAATGGGGCTAAAAAATATATTTTAAGTGTATTTAAAATGGAATTTCATCATCAAAATCTATTTCTGAAGAATCAACTTGTTCTTTTTTTAATTTATATTTTTCTGTATTTTTGGAAGTAATAGTATTAGCTAATTCTTTTGCTTTTAAAATACTATTATTTTCATTTATTGGAGAATTAGGAGTATTAGAACTTCGATTTCCAAGCATTTGCATGGTTCCGCCAATATTAACTATAACTTCTGTAGTATATCGTTCAAGACCATTTTGGTCTTGCCATTTTCTTGTTTGAAGCGAACCTTCAATATAAACCTGAGAACCTTTTCGTAAATACTCTCCCGCTATTTCTGCTAATTTTCCGAATAAAACCACTCTATGCCATTCTGTTTTTTCTTTAGTTTCACCTGTAGTTTTATCTTTCCAATTTTCTGAAGTTGCAAGTGTCATATTCACGACTGCATTACCATTAGGCATATATCGAACTTCTGGATCCTGACCTAAATGACCAATTAAAATTACTTTATTTACACCTCTGCTTGCCATAATAAAAACTCCATTTTTAAAATCAATTTATATAAATATATTTAAACAGAATTTTTAATCATTTAAACTAGCTAATAACCATTTAATTTATTTTTATAAAATTAATATATATTTAGTAAAAATTGAAATATAAATTTTTAACAATATTTATATAGTTAAATTAATTTATATGTTAAATAACATAACTAAATAAAGTTTATACTTACAATATATTTACGTGAATTAAATCAACTAAAATTAAACTTATTCAATTAATAATAAAACTGTTATGTATTTTAAAATATATTTAAAAATCTATTTTAATGTAATTTAAAATAGAAAATATATAAATTTTTCTAAAAATTCATGTTTATATTTAAAAATCTAAATATTTATAAAAATATGATAAAATTATAAAAAACAAAAATTTTTCAATTTCATTTATATTACTTTGTAAAATAAAAGATTTAATATTAGTATATGCAACTAAAATGTGTTTTGAATTAATTTAAAAGCTAATTTTAATATTATTCATATGCTTAAAATATTCCCCTAAAAATATATTCCTCTTATGTTATTAGTAAAAGTATAGCTTAAAATAATTTTATTATAAAAAAGATACAATATATACGTTATTAAAAAAAATCAAACAAACATGTCAAAAGCTTAAAATAATATTTCAAATAATTTTAAAGATACAAAGTAAATTTATCAGTAAATAGTTTATTATTGTAACATTAGAATACACCTTTAGAGTAATTTGCTAAATAATGGTATATGCAAATATATGGGTAAAAATAAATTATATTTAAATCAAATTAATAGATTAAAAATTCCTCCACATTCAATAGAAGCAGAACAATCGGTATTAGGCGGCTTAATGTTGGATAATGAACAGTGGGATTCTGTTTCAGAACATGTAGTTGCTGATGATTTTTTTAGCAAACCACATCGTTTAATATTTCAAGAAATGCAACAACTGTTAAGTTCAGGCCATCCAATTGACTTAATTACATTATCTGAGTCTTTAGAACAAAAAGGAAAATTAGAAAGTGTTGGTAGATTTTCTTATTTAGCTGAATTGTCAAAAAATACTCCTAGTACAGCGAATATCACAGCTTATGCTGATATTGTAAGAGAACGCGCAATTGTAAGAGAAATGATATTAGTTGCTAATAAAATAGCAAATGCAGGATACGATACACAAGGTCGAAAAAGCGAAGAACTTCTAGATTATGCAGAATCTAGTGTTTTTAAAATAGCAGAAAAACGTTTTAAAAAAGATTCAGGACCTAAAAATATCGAAAAAATACTTGATGAAACTATTACTAGCATTGAAAAACTATTTTTATGTCCTAATGATGGAGTCACAGGAATTAACACAGGATACCAAGATTTAAATAAAAAAACATCAGGGTTACAACGTTCCGAATTAATTATTATTGCAGCAAGACCATCTATGGGAAAAACAACTTTCGCAATGAACTTATGCGAAAATGCCGCGATGTTATATGATAAACCAGTGTTAATTTTTAGCTTAGAAATGCCTGGAGAACAAATTATGATGCGCATGCTAGCTTCTCTTTCAAGAGTTAATCAAGCACGTATTAGGACGGGACAATTAAATAATGAAGATTGGTCAAGAATGTCAGGTACAATTAACGTTTTACTTAAGAAAAAAAATATTTATATAGACGATTCTTCAGCTCTTACACCGAGCGAAGTTCGTTCTAGAGCTCGCCGTATTTATCGTGAAAATAATGGTTTAACTTTAATTATGGTAGATTATCTACAACTTATGAGAGTTCCATCTCTTTCAGATAATCGAACACTTGAAATTGCTGAAATTTCAAGAACATTAAAAGCACTTGCAAAAGAACTACAGGTCCCGGTCATAGCTTTATCACAATTAAATCGTTCTTTAGAACAAAGAGCAGATAAAAGACCAGTCAATTCAGATTTACGAGAATCTGGTTCTTTAGAACAAGATGCAGATTTAATTATGTTTATATATCGAGATGAAATATATCATGAAAATAGTGATTTAAAAGGTATAGCAGAAATTATAATTGGAAAACAAAGAAACGGCCCTATTGGAACAATTAGTTTAACTTTTAATGGACATTGGTCTAGGTTTGATAACTATTATAATCCTAAATATGAATAAGTGTTTAAAACTATAATTTTATTGTTGTAAAAATTTATATTAAAAATTTTTATACTTAATTTTTTTATGTTATATATATTATATTCGTTCGTAACTTATATAAATTAAAATATATGAACAACAATAAGATATTAAAAATTGGAATAGTAATGGATCCAATTCAATTAATTAAAATTGAAAAAGACTCCAGCTTTGCTATTTTGCTTGAAGTACAGAAAAGAAATTATCAAATTTATTATATGGAAATGAATGATCTATATTTAAAAAAAAATCAAGCATATGCAAAAGTACGTCTTTTAAAAATACAAAAAAAAATAAATAATTATTTTGAATTCATTCAAGAAAAAAATATTTCTTTAAATGAGCTTGATGTTATATTAATGCGTAAAGATCCACCATTTAATATGGAATTTATCTATGCAACATATATTCTTGAACAAGCCGAAAAAGAAGGTGTACTAATAATTAATAAACCACAAAGTTTAAGAGATTGCAATGAAAAAATATTTTCTCTATTATTTGATAAAGTAACACCAGATACATTAGTCACAAGAAATATATCTCAAATATATAACTTTTGGAAAATAAATAAAGATATAATTATTAAACCCTTAGATAATATGGGCGGATCTAGTATTTTTAGAGTGAAAGAAAATGATGTAAATCCTTTAGTCATTATGGAAATTATGACTCATTATGAAACAAAATATTGTATGATTCAAACTTATCTTCCATCAATAAAATATGGAGATAAAAGAATATTAGTCATTAATGGACAAGCAATACCTTGGTGTGTCGCAAGAATTCCAAAAAAAGGAGAAACCAGAGCCAATATAGCCGTTGGAGGTATAGCTAAAATACAAAAACTAGATAAAATAGATTGGGAAATAGCAAATTACGTATCTCCTATCTTAAAGAAAAAAGGACTTATTTTTGTTGGTTTAGATATTATAGGTGATAAATTAACAGAAATTAATATTACCAGTCCAACATGCATTTGTGAAATTGAACGAAAGACAAACATTTCTATTACTAGTATATTAATGAATAATATTGAAAATCAAGTTATAAATAGAGATTGAAAATAATGGTGATTGCATTTGATTTCGGAACTAAAAATATTGGAGTCGCAGTAGGAGAAAATATTCTTAAAAAAGGAAAAGCTTTGAATAAATTAACTGTATCTAATGGCGCTCCTAATTGGAACGATATAAAATGTTTATTAAACATATGGAAACCTCGTTATATTGTTGTAGGACTACCTTTAAAAATGGATGGTACAAAACAAAACATAACAAAAAAAGCAGAACAATTTGCTAATTTATTAAAACGAAAATTTAATACTTCTGTTAAATTACATGATGAACGTCTTAGCACAAAAGAAGCCAGATCTTTAATATTCGAGAAATATGGCTTTAAAGCATTAAAAAAAGATAAAATCCATTCTACTGCAGCTGTTATTATATTAGAAAGTTGGTTTAATCAATATTGATATAATAATTCATTACATTTAATTTAAACATATGAAAAATATTAAAAATAATATACAAAATCTTAAAAAAAAAATACAATATTCATTAAAAAACAATGATTCTTTAATTAAAAAAATTAAAATTATTGCTGCTAGTAAAAATCAATCAGTTGAAAAAATTCAAATGGCTTTATCATCTGGAATATATGAATTCGGAGAAAATTATATACAAGAAGGGATTAAAAAAATTAAACAACTCAAACAAAATAATAAAATAATTTGGCATTTTATAGGCAAAGTACAATCTAAAAAAACTAAATTAGTAGCTCAATATTTTGATTGGTGCCAAACTATCGATCGAGAAAAAATTGCAATTTTATTGAATAAATACAGAACAAATAAAAAACTTCCAATAAATGTTTTAATACAAATTAATATTTCTAAAGAAAAAAATAAAAATGGAATTGATATAGAAAATTATCATAATCTAGCAAATGTTGTTTCTAAAATGCCTCATCTTAATTTTCGTGGAATTATGGCAATGCCTAACAATAAAATAGAAACAACAAACTATAATGATTATAAAAATATTCAAAATATATTCAATATTTTAAAAAAACAATATAAATCAGTTGATACATTATCATTGGGTACAAGTATTGATATAAAAAGTGCACTTATTTACAATAGTAATATGATAAGAATTGGAAAAAATATTTTTAACTGCTAATATTTCTAATATATTATTTTTTTTAAAATTTTAAAATTATGCTAAAACTTCCTCCAATCAGTTTATACATCCATATTCCATGGTGTATAAAAAAATGTGGATATTGTGATTTTTATTCATATGTTAGTAAAAAAAAAATTCCAGAAGAAAAATATATTTCAAATTTACTTAAAGATTTAGAAAAAGATTTAAAATTAATATATACACGGAAAATAAATAATATTTTCATTGGTGGTGGAACACCTAGTTTATTACATCATAAATCAATCGAAAATTTAATAACAGGAATAAAAAAAAGAACAAAACTTTCTAAGTTCACAGAAATTACTATAGAATCTAATCCAAAATTAATAGAATATAAACGTTTTAAAAATTACAAAAAATCAGGAATTAATCGTTTTTCTTTGGGTATTCAAACATTTAACTCAAATTTATTAAAAAAAATAGAACGAACATATAATAAAAACGAAGCTATAAAAGCAATAAAAGAAGTGAAAAAAATTAACAATAACTTCAATATAGATTTAATGTATGGATTACCAAATCAATCATTAAAAAATGCTTTGTCAGATTTAAAATATGCTGTTAAATATAATCCGACACATATATCATGGTATCAATTCACATTAGAACCTAATACTTCTTTTTACAAAAAAAAATTGAACTTACCCTGTGAAAACATTATATTTCAAATATTGCATCAAGGTGAAAAATTTTTAAAAAAATCAGGATATATTAAGTATGAAATATCTTCATATATGAAACTACAATATAAATGTCGACATAATCTCAATTATTGGAATTTTGGCGACTATATTGGAATAGGATGTGGTGCACATGGTAAAATTACCAAAATAAATGGAGATATTATTAGAACTATTAAGAATAAAAATATAAATCAATTTATTAATGGAAAATATTTAAATAGTAAAAAATTAATCTTAGAAAAAGATAAACCTTTTGAATATTTTATGAACACCTTTAGGTTATACCAACCAATTTATAAAAAACATTTTCAAGAACGTACCAATATTAGTATCAATCAAATAAAAAACAATGTAAAAAAAGCATTAGAAAAAAAATATATTATAGAAAACAAAGATTCTTGGGAAACAACAAAAAAAGGAAAAATATTTCTTAATTCGCTATTAGAAATTTTTTTAAATTAAAAAAATATCTAATATTTAGACTGAAACATTAAATTAAAAATTTTTTTATTTAATATACATGCTTTTTTTTCAAATTTAGTAGAAAAATGAGATGAACAACTTTCAAGATAAGTATCTGTAAGAGACATATTTAAATAACAATGAATATTTTTAATTGTATTTAATATATAATCAGCATATTCTTTTGAATCTGTGACAATATGTAAAATACCATTAAAAATTAATTTTTTTAAAATTTTTTTTAAAAAAATATCTTGTATCATTCGTCTTTTATGATGTTTTTTTTTAGGCCATGGATCTGGAAAAAAAATTTGTATTTTTGATAATGTATGATTTGAAATCATATTTTCAATTACGTCAACTGCATTATAATAAACAATTTTTAAATTTGACAAATTAGCCATATAAGCAAAACGTAAACAAGATCCTATTCCTGGAGGATAAACTTCAATACCTAAAAAATTTTTATTAGCAGAATTAATCGCTGTTTGTACCAAAGTATCTCCTATTCCAAAACCAATCTCTAAAATCACTGGGTAATCATTTTTAAAAACTGATTTAAAATTTAAATATTTTAATTGATAATTAATGCCAAAAAAAGACCAATATTCATGAATGGATTTTAACTGAGATTTGGTAATACGACCTTTTCGAGATATAAAGCTTTTATTTTGTCGTAAAAATATCCCATTTTTATATTTAGGTGTTATAATATTACTTTTCATATTTTGATAAATTATTAATTGTAATTACATAGATATTATAAATTTACATATTAATATTTTAACTTCTTTTTTACAAAAAATACATTTATATCATTTTTAAATTAAAAATAATTTTATAACCAAATGACATTTTATATTTTTTCACAATCAGTACTTAATTGGTATCATCTACATGGAAGAAAAAATCTGCCCTGGCAAAAAGATAAAACATTATATAAAATTTGGATATCTGAAATAATGTTGCAACAAACGAAAGTTAAAACTGTTATTCCATATTTTAATAAATTTATATCAAAATTTCCCAATTTAAGTTCTTTAAATAATAGTACATTAAACGATATACTATATTTGTGGAGCGGACTAGGATACTATAAAAGAGCTCACAATATTTATGAAACATCTAAAATTATACAAAAACAGTTCAATGGAAATTTTCCAGAAAATATTGAAAATTTAACTAAATTACCTGGAATAGGAAAATCTACTGCAGGAGCTATTTTATCTTTTTCATTAAATTATTTTTTTTCTATTTTAGATGGGAATGTAAAAAGAATTTTAATTCGATATTATGGAATAATCGGATGTTCAAACAATACATCGACTGAAAAAAAACTATGGAATTTAATAGAAAAAATTACTCCAATGCACAATACTGGTGCTTTTAATCAAGGTATAATTGATATAGGAGCATTGATTTGTACTTTTAAATCACCTAAATGTAATCTTTGCCCGATTAACATCAAATGCATTGCTTATAAAGAAAAAAAATGGGATAAATATTCTTTTAAAAAAAAACAACAAATAAAAACAAAAAAAAAATACTGGTTTATAATAGTTCGATCTCAAGATAAAGTTTGGATACAAAAAAATACTATAAAAAACATTTGGAAAAATTTATTTTGCTTTCCAAGTTTTGAAAAAAAAAATCAAGCCATACAATGGCTTTTAAAAAACAAAATAAATGTTCAAAAATATAAAAAAATTAATTCTTTTAAATACGAATTTAGTCATTTTAAAATGCAAGTCACCCCAATTTTAATAGAATTATTTTTTAAAGATGATTTTTATCATATTGAAGAAAAAGGAACATGGTATCAGCTAAAAAATCCTCAAAAAATAGGAATACCTAAATTAGTAGAAAAAATTTTAAAATTATTAATATAAATTTTAACTAAAGGAATAATAAAACAATGTCTCGTAAAATTTTTTGTATATTTCTTCAACGAGAATGTGAAGGTCAAGATTTTCCTCCATATCCAGGAAAACTAGGGGAAAAAATATATAAAAAAATATCTAAACAAGCTTGGAAAAAATGGATAAAAGAACAAACTAAAATAATAAATGAAAAAAAATTAAACATGACGAAAGAAAAAGATCAAAAAAAAATAGAAAAATATATGAAATTGTTTTTATTTAAAAATATCATATAAAAATATATTTTTTAAAAAAATGATATTCAATTGAACTTTATAATATTAACTTTATAAATAAAGTGCTTATATTTGACTCTGGTGTAGGTGGTCTATCGATATTGGAAAATATTAAAAATAATTTTCCAAAGATAAATTATATATATTTATTAGATAATGAAGGGTTTCCTTATGGAGAAAAAAAAGAATCTTTTATTATACAAAGAAGTATTAATATCATTAATACAATTCAAAAACTTTATCCAATAAATATTGTTATTATTGCTTGTAATACTGCAAGTACTATATCTTTATCTATATTAAAAAAACACTTTGATATTCCTATTATCGGAGTTTTACCATCGTTAACAAAAGCGAAAAAAATTACAAAAAATAACATCATTGGATTTATAGCAACTAAAGCCACTATAAAAAGTGTATATACTCAAAATATTTTATCTAAATATATTCATTATGAAAAAATAAAAGTAATAGCTACAAACAAATTAGCAGAAATTGCCGAAAAAAAAATTAAAAAATTACCAATTTCTAATTTAGAGTTGAAAAAAGTTTTTAATTCTTGGATTATTTCTATATCACAACCTGACACAATATATCTTGGATGTACTCATTTTACATTTTTAAAAAACGAAATTCAAAATATCTTTAAAAAACCTATTAATTTTGTAGAAACGCACGACAAAGTTACAAGAATGGTAAAAAAATTTTTTTTAAATAACAAATATAATCAAAAAATTAAAAAAAATATTTTTTTGTATTCAAAAAACAACATTGAACCAAATCAACTATTTTGGATTTTAAAAAAATATCAATTTAGATATATTAAACTAATTAATTTAGATTAATTTTTTGATAAAACAAATTTTTATATTTTTTAAAAATATATTTTAGTAATTGATTTAGTAAATGTACTTTTTCTCTATCATAAGAGAAGGTTTCTAAAAGATTTTCAATTTTTATTATATATTCGTTTAAAGCAATTCGATTGAAAATTTTAAAACAATAATTCAACCATTTTTTTTGTTCATTTTGATTTAATATGAAAAAAAAATTTCGAGCTTTATATCGGAAAAAAAGTTCATTTAAACGTGTATCTTTAAAATCTAACTTTAGATTTTTAAAATATACTGGTTTAGTATTTTGAATTTTTGTGATTAATTTTTTATCATGAAAATCAAAAAAATTATCATAAATTTGAACATCTACATTTGATAGTTTGCAAAAAATATTTTGTCGAGAAAAAAATTTTTTTATATAATCTAATATAAAATAATTCAACTTAACAAAATTTATTTTTTCATCTACACAAAAATCTTGAAATTTTAATTTTTTAATATCTTCCTTCCGTATTAGTTGAATAGGAACTAATATCGGACAACGATTTAAATGTATTAATATTAATCCTAAATCAAATAAATCTTTAGAAATAATATCTTCATAGTGATTTGTTTTTAAAAATTCAACTAGTCTTTTTATGTCTTTAAACAAATCTATTGCAATTAATACATTCTTATTGTTTTCTTGAAAAAATAAAGGCAATATAAAACTCATATTATAACGTATCGAAGTAAAATAACTAGAAACATGTAATATAGGTTCAAAATTTTTTAAATTAATTAATTTATACAATTCGTTTCTTTTTCGATATTGAAAAAAAAATTTAAATAATTTTGGTTGTTGTGTTTTTATTAATTTTGCTAACTCAATAGTTGCGTAAACATCAGAAACTGCATCATGTGCATTATCATGTAATATATTGTTTTCTCGAGTTAAATCAGATAGCTTAAAAATAGGTAAACCAAGATTATTTCTCGGCCATTGAATACCATTGGGTCTTAAAATAAAACATACTCTTGTTAAATTCAATAGATCCCATCGTGAATTATTATTTTTCCAACTCCATTCATATGGATCTAAAAAATTACGATAAAATATATTTCTTGTGATTTCATCATCAAACATAATATTATTATAACCTACTATACAAGTATTAGGCTCAATTAAAATATTATAAATTTTTTTAGAAAATTCATGCTCATTAGTACCATTTTTAAATGTATATTGTGGAGTAATTTTCGTTGTTAAAATAGCATATGGTTCTGGAAAATAATCATCCGATGGAAAACAATAAAAACATTTTGGTTCTTCAATAATCTCTAAATTTTCATTTGTTCTAATAGCCGCAAATTGAGCTGGTTTATCTAATGCTGTATGTGTTCCAAAGGTTTCATAATCATAAAATAAAAAAGTAAATTCATTTGAAAAAAAATTTTTATGTATCCGCATTAGTCAATCTTTAATTTAAATAAAATAAATCGCTTAAATATTATCTTTAAATATTAAGAATTTTTAAATATTAAGAATTTATAAAAAATTTTAAAAATATCTCAACTCAAAAATAAATATATAATATTAAGAAAAGGAAAAAATAAGAAATAATTTTAAAATTAAATTCTAAATTTTAAAATATATGAACATATAGATAAGAATAGAAAATAGATATATTACATAAAACTAGATCAAAAGATTCATGAATATTTACTCCCCTGACTGGGCTCGAACCAGTGACATACGGATTAACAGTCCGCCGTTCTACCAACTGAACTACAGAGGAATATTAAAAGTACATTTATATCAAAAATTCATGTATATGTCAAATATTTATAAAATTTTAAATTAACTATAAATTTTTTAAAAGAAGTCTAGATTATTATAAGAAATTCATTTATAGTAAAAGGTGTAAAAATGTTAAGGCCCTTTAGCTCAGTGGTTAGAGCAGGCGACTCATAATCGCTTGGTCGCTGGTTCAAATCCAGCAAGGGCCATTAAAAGTTTATAAAAAATTTAATATTTTTAAATTTAAATATTAACTAAATTTTTCACCATTAATTAGGATTCAATTTGATGGAATGGAAAAAAGAATTTATTGAATTTCTTTTAAAAAAAAAGTCTTAAATTTTGGAAAATTTATACTAAAATCCGGACGTACAAGCCCATATTTTTTTAATTCAGGTTTATTATCTACAGGAAAAGATACTGCTAAAATTGGATCATTTTACGCACGTGCAATAATGGATTTAAATATTAAGTTTGATGTATTATTCGGACCTGCTTATAAAGGTATACCTATCGTAGTTTCTACTTCAATAGCACTTAAAAATCAATATAATTTAAATATTCCATATTCTTTTAATAGAAAAGAAGAAAAAAAATATGGAGAAAAAGGGCAATTAATAGGGGGAGATATTAAAAATAAAAAAATTATTATTTTAGACGATGTCATAACATCAGGCATGTCAATAAATCATTCAATTAAAATTATTGAAAAATCAAATTCTAAAATATCTTCAATTTTCGTTTTGCTAGATCGAAAGGAGAAAAGAGAAAGTAACTTGCATAAAATTAATTATTCAACAAAACAAAAAAGTCATCAAATTAATTCTATCATTACAATTGATGATTTAATTAAATATCTTTCTAAAGAAAAAAAACTAAAAAAATATGCTTCTAAATTAATAGAATATCATATAGAACATGGTACTTTTTAAAATTTTTTATTTTATACTCCAGAATGACCAAATCCACTTGTATGGCGATCAGTTTTTTTAAATTCTTGAACTACACTAAACACAGGTCGAATAATTGGAACAAAAACTATTTGGGCAACTCTATCGTTAGGATAAATATAAAATTCTTTTTTGCTTCTATTCCAAAGTGAAATCATTAATTCTCCTTGATAATCTGAATCAATTAATCCTACTAAATTACCTAAAACAATACCATTCTTATGACCTAATCCAGATCGAGGTAGAATTAAAGCAGTAATATAAGGGTTTTCAATATATATCGAAATTCCAGTTGGAACTAAAATCACTTCTGTAGCGTGTAAAAGTATTTTTTTGCTTATCGATGCCTTCAGATCCAATGCAGACGATCCGGAAGTAGCATATTCAGGTAAAAAATTGCTATTTTTTTTATTATTAGTATTATCGTTTAGAAATTTAATTTGAATTTTACTCATGTTCATAATTATTTAATTAAAGTATATTTTAATGTCATGATAAAACTAAAAAATCTGGATTCATTAAAGATTTTTCAGAAATTAAAAAATAATTTAAATCTTTTTCTTCATTATTACTATATGTTATTACCCTACCCCCCGCAGCTTTTACAATTGCATCTCCTGCCGCCGTATCCCAAATATATGTTGCTCCAAATCGTGGATAAATTTGAGCTTTTCCTTCTGCTATATAACCAAACTTTAGAGATGAACCCAATTTTTCTATTGTATATTGTTTTGTTTTTCTTAATAAATCATATATTTTTTTATTTGGATGTGATCGACTTATAAGAAATTTTGGTATATTTGATGAAACAACAGAAATTTTTTTTTTATATCCTTTAGAATCTACTTTCCAAGCTTTATTTTTATACGCGCAATATAAAATATTAAAAAAAGGAGCATATATAACACCTAAAATAGGTATTCCATCTTTAATTAAACTAATATTAACTGTAAATTCTCCATTTTTTTTTAAAAACTCTTTAGTTCCATCTAGTGGATCAATTAACCAATAGAGATTCCAATTTTTATTATATTTAATATAATGTATATCTTCCTCAGATAATATAGACACATTAGGTAAAATAGTAAATAATCCATTTTTAATAATTTCATTAGAAATTTTATCTGCATTAGTCACTGGACTTTTATCTATTTTATATGAAATATTTATTAATTTACTAGAATAATAACATTTCATAATAGCATCTCCGGCATCTTTCGCTAACTTACAAATTTTTTTGAGCATTTAACACCATTTTAAAAATTAAGCTATTATTTTGAAATTATATTAACTATAAAATATTCAAATATTTCATGATGCGGTTGAAAAATTACTTGATGTTCTCCTGTATAACGTAAAACTCCATTAGGTAATTTTATTTCTTTTTTGTTTATTTTAAAATCTATTTTAGACATTTCTGAAATAATATCTTTAATACCTATAGAACCGAATATTTTCTTGTCTTTTCCAACTTTAGAAAAAATTGTTATAGATTTTATATTCTTTATTTTTTCAGCGCGAGATTTAGCAATAAGTAACTTTTTAATACCTTCTTCTTTTAATTTAATTTGTTGTGCTTCAAAAGATTCAATATTTTTTTTATCAGCTAAAATAGCTTTTCCTTTAGGAATTAAATAATTTCTTGCATAACCTGATTTAACTTTTACAATTTTACCAGAATCACCTAATTTATTAACTTTTAACAAAAGAATGACTTCCATTATTTTTTAATCCCTTTAAAAATATAATTAAATTAACTTTAACGATGTTGGTCAGTATATGGAAGAAGAGCAAGATATCTTGCTTTTTTAATAGCTCTTGACAACTGACGTTGGTATTTAGCTCGTGTTCCAGTAATACGACTTGGTACAATTTTACCATTTTCTGTAATATAACTTTTTAACATAGAGATATCTTTATAATCTATTTCTTGAATGCCTTCTGCTGTAAAACGACAAAATTTCCTACGACGGAAATAACGTACCATATAAAATATCCTCTAAAATAAAATGTTTTCTAAATTTATATATATTTTAAAAATATTATAAATAAAATTTTTATAAATTATTTTTAAATAATTATTTTTTTTCTTTTTTTTCTTCTTTTAACTTCATTATTGGAGATACTTCATTAATTGCTTTTTTTACTAATATAATCATGTTTCGAACTATTGCAACGTTAAAACGAAAATCTGTTTCTAACAAACTAATCACTTTTGGAAAAACTTCTATATTGAAAAGAAGATAATGCGCTTTATGTAACTTATTAATAGAATATGCTAGTTGTTTTCTTCCCCAGTCTTCTAATCGATGTATTTTACCCGAATTATCAATAATTATTTTTTTATATTTTTCAATTATTGAATTAATTTGATCACTATAATCAGGATGTACTATACAAACTATTTCGTAATGACGCATAAAATAACGCTCCTTTTGGATTTTTTAGTCTCCTATTATTAAATTTTATATTAAGATAGGAAACAAGGAACTAAATAAAACTATTTTAAATACATGGTATTTTAATTTAATAAAAAAATCAATTAAATTTCATTGTATAAAAGTTCAAAAAAAATCAAAATTTTAATAACTAATTTAATTAGAACATAAAGATAATTCTATTTTTTTTTGAATAAAATTAACAGAAATTACTTTTACTTGAACAAGATCACCTAATCGAAAAATATTTTTGGTGGATTTTCCAATAAATTTTAATCCAATAGAATCAAAATAATAATTATCATTTAAATTTTCTATTCGAACTAATCCATCAATAAAATATTTATTTAAACGAACAAAAAAACCGAAAGAAACAACACTTGAAACCACACCTGTAAATGTATTTCCAATTTTTTTCTTCATGAAATCACATTTTAACCAATCCATAACATCTCTAGTAGCTTCATCTGCACGCCTTTCAGTCATAGAACAATGCATACCGATTTTTTTTATTCGATTTAAATTAAACAAATTATTTTCTTTTTTTAAATCTTTCATATACTCATTTGGTTTAAATAAAACACATTTAATTGCTCTATGTAATAAAAGATCCGGATATCTTCTAATAGGTGACGTAAAATGTACATAGCTAGATAAAGATAAACCAAAGTGTCCATGATTATCCGGCGAATATACTGCTTGTTTCATTGACCTTAATAATACAGTCTGAATCATTTCATAATCTGGACGACTTTTAATTTTTGTTAAAAAATCTGAATAATCAATCGATTTTGGATTTTTACCTCCAGGTAAAAATAAACCTAATTCACTCAAAATAATTCGCAAGTTTTCAATACTATCTTGCGAAGGACGATCATGATTTCGAAATAAAATTGGATATTGATATTTTTTTATCAATTTAGATGAAGCTATATTTGCTAAAATCATACATGATTCAATAAACTTATGCGCATCATTTCTAATATGTCGATAAATATTTTTGATTTTAAAATTCGCATCTAAATTAAACTTAATTTCTGTATTTTCAAAATAAATACCTTTTTTAGATATATTATATTTTTTAAAAATTTTCTGTAAGGATAATAAATTTTTAATATGTTTTAACAATCTATTGTATTTTAAACAAAGTTGAATATCATGGTTCCAAATTTTAAATATCTCATCATATGTGAAACGTCCATGAGAACAAATAATTGCTTCATAATGTTTATATTGAGTTAATTCCCCTGTATTCGATAAACTCATCTCACATATTAAACATAAACGTTCTACATAAGGATTTAAAGAACATAAATTTATAGATATTTTTTCTGGTAACATGGGAATTACTAATTTAGGAAAATAGATAGAATTACCTCTTTTTAAAGCTTCTTGATCTAAAGGAGTTCCTGGTTTAACATAATGACTAACATCTGAAATAGCTACTAATAAATCCCAACCTTCTTTACTAGTTTTTTTTTTACAAAAAACAGCATCATCAAAATCACAAGAATCTTTTTCATCAATAGTAAAAAATGGAAGATGTCTTAAATCTATACGGTTTTTAAATTCTTTTTTATCAATTTTATTATTTATTGTATGCAATTGATTTTCCACTTCTTTAGGCCATAAATAAGGAATATCATGCGTACGAATTGCAATATTTGTAATAAGAGCAGTGTGCATTTTATAGCTACTTCCAAGAACTTCGACTATTGTTCCTTGGATTTTATTATTTTTATTTAAAACATTTCTATTTAACTTAACAACAACAATAGACCCTATAGCAAGATTTTTTGTTATAGTGGATGAAAAAATAAATATTTTAAAATTAAATCGATTATCATCAGGTGTAACATATTTCATGTTATTCTCAATATAATATCGACCAACAATTAAAACGTTATTCGGTTTTAATATTTTTAATATTTTCGCTAAATTTTTTCCTTTTTTTTCATATCTTACAATATGTGCTAAAACAATATCACCATGAATACATAATTTCATTTGTTGAATAGAAAGCCAAAGATCTTCTTGTAATGTTTCACTTCTAAGAAAACCGTAACCATCTCTATGACCTATAACTTTTCCTATAACTATTTTAAGATTTTCTAGGGCAATATAACAATGATTATATGTATATACAATTTGCTTATCTCTTTCCATTGCCCTTAATCTTCGACGTAATGCTTTTTTATCTTTTTGATGATTAATATTAAATTTATTTTCTATTTTTTTTTGATTAATTAAATCTTTATATGTTTTTAAAAAAGATAAAATACATTCCCGACTAGGAATAAGGTGTATAAATTTTTTATGGTTGTTTTGTTGGTAGGTATCTACTACCATGCTTACTTCTCCAGTAATATCACTTAATTAACATTTTTTAAAGCTTTTATTAGTAAATATAAAATTATACAAAAAGATTTCGAACTAAAATAGTATCATTACGATCGGGCCCAGTAGAAATCATATCAACTGGAATTCCTGCAATTTTTTCAATAGATTTTATATAATTTTTTGCTGCTTTCGGTAGATCTTCTATTTTTTTTATACCTGAAGTGTTTTGCATCCAACCTGGATATGTTTCATATATTGGCTTTATATTTTCTAAATTAACAAAAGATACGTTAGTATAAATTTCTAATGTATTTATATCTTGATATGCTGTACAAATTTTTATTTCTTTTAAATTATCTAAAACATCTAATTTTGTTATACATAATGCAGATAAAGAGTTTAATTGGATAGAATAACGTAAAGCAACACCATCTAACCACCCAGTACGTCTTTTACGACCAGTAGTAGATCCAAATTCGTTTCCTTTTTTCGAAAGATATTCATCTATATTATTAAAAAGCTCGGTAGGAAAAGGTCCATTTCCTACTCTTGTCGAATAAACTTTTGTTACACCTAAAATATAATCTAAATTTTTTGGACCTACTCCTGTTCCAGTAATAACTCCTCCTATAGTACTATTAGAAGAAGTTACATAAGGATATGTGCCATGATCAATGTCTAATAAACTACCTTGTGCACCTTCAAAAATAATACTTTTTTTATTTTGAATTGCTTTATGTAACATCATAGTAGTATCTACTATCATATCATTAATTATATTTTTAAATTTTAACAAATCTTTTAAAATAATTTTATAATTAAATGATGCATGCTGATAAATAGAAACTAATTGATTATTATAATAATCGACGATATTTTTTAATTTAATAGATAATTTATTTTCATCTTTTAAATCTCCAACTCGCAAAGAGCGACGAGCAACTTTATCTTCATATGCCGGTCCAATTCCTCTTCCTGTTGTACCAATAGAATTTACTCCTAATTTTTTTTCACGAACTATATCCATGGTAATATGAAAAGGTAAAATTAAAGAAGCAGAGTGTGAAATAAAGAGACGTTTCTTAATAAAGAAATTATGTTTTTTCAACATTTCAATTTCTTTAACTAATTCAGAAATAGAAATTACAACTCCATTTGAAATTATTCCGATAACATTGGGATGTAATAAACCTGATGGAATTATATGGAGAACAATTTTTTTATTCTCTACTACAAGAGTATGACCTGCATTATTCCCACCATGATATCTAACTACATAAGAGCTATTTTGTGATAAATAATCAACTATCTTGCCTTTACCTTCATCGCCCCATTGTGTTCCTAAAATAACAATATTTTTTTGCATTTTACATACCTATTTACAAATATTTTTAATGTGAAATCATTTGATTCATATATTGAAAAAACTTATTATCAGAACTAATTAAAATAATATTATTTTTATTTTTAAAACTATTTTCATAAGCATGTAAACTTCGCATAAATAAATAAAAAGAAAAATCTTTTTTAAGATTTTCTGCAAATAATTTTGCTACTTCAGCCTCCCCTTGCCCTTTTAATATTAAAGCTTTTTTTCTTGCTTCTGCTAATATCATTGATACTTTATAATCAGCCATTGCACGTAATTTTTCTGCTTTTTCTTGCCCTTGAGAGCGCTGACTTCTTGCAACAGCTTCTCTCTCTGCTCGCATTCTATTATATATAGCCTCAGAAACTTCAGTAGGTAAATTAATTTGTTTAATTCGAACATCTACAACTTCAATTCCTAAAGCATTCATACTATTCACATTAATTTCAGATGAATTTATTAAATTTACTGTTCCTTTGTTTAAAGAATGAAGAACATCTGTTGTCAATCTTCCTCGAGAATCAGTTACAATTTCTTTGACGTTTAAGCATCCTATTTCAGATCGTAATCGATCACTGAATTTTCTTTTAAGCAAAACCTCAGCTTGATAAACATCTCCGTTACCAGTAGCTAAATAATAACGACTAAAATCACTAATACGCCATTTTATATAAGAATCTACAATCAGATCTTTCTTTTCTTTTGTCACAAAACGATCAGCTTGATTATCCATAGTATGAATCCGAGCATCTAACATTTTAACGGTTTCCAAAAACGGAATTTTAAAATGTAATCCAGGTTCATAAATTAATGTTTTTTGATCATTATTTTTTAATACTTTTCCAAATTGTAAAATAATTCCACGATGTCCCTCTTTCACGATAAACAATGAAGAGGAAATAAAAAAAAGAAAAATACTCGATAAACAAATTAATACTTTATTCATATTATTCTCTCTCTATATCTTGAATATGATTTCGAATTGCGTTTATACCTCTTTCTTTAATAAAATTATTAGAAGATAGCGAAGATAAAGCATTAATCTTTTTATCTTGCTTTAAAAAATTAGATTTATTTTTTATTGATTTACTTAAATTTAAAAATGATTTATTATTTTTTTTTGTATTATTAAAAAAATTATTTAGCGATAAAAATAATGTTGAATTATTATGTTTATCAATAAAAACCTTTTGAGTGGTGCTCAATAATCTTTCCATAGATTCTATATAAATTCTTTTGAGGGTAATTTCTTTTTCTTTTTTATACTCTGGTAAAATTTTTAAAAATCGAAGAACTTCCCCTTGAGCTTCGAGAATTATACGAGAAGAATATGCTTTAGCTTCTTCTAAAATGCGCTGTGCTTTTCCATTAGCTTTGGGTTGTACTTCATTTGCATATGCTTCAGCTTCACGCACATATTGCTCCCGATTTTCACGAGCTGCAATTGCATCGTCAAAAGCAGCTTTTACCTCTTCAGGAGGTCTTGCAGTTTGAAAATTGACATCTAATATAGTTATCCCCATATCATATGGTTTAATGGTTTTTTCAATTTCCTTTTGAGTATCATGCCTAACTAAAGTACGTCCTTCAGTCAAAATACGATCCATAGTCGAACGTCCAATGACTCCACGAAGAGCACTATCAGTTGCTTGCCTTAAACTATCATCAGGGTATATAACAGAAAAAAGATAACTAGAAGGATTGGTAATTTTGTATTGCACATTCATTTCTACGCGAACTACGTTTTCATCAGAGGTTAACATGATACCTGAAGTTGCTAATTCACGAACTGTTTCAACATTAACAGCTTTTACATCGTTAATAAAAGTTGGGCGCCAATTTAACCCAGGCTCTACTAAATGACTAAATTTACCAAAATGAGTAACTACTCCTCTTTCAGCTTCTTTAATAGTATAAAACCCGCTCGCACACCAAATCAAAAAAGCTATTATAGTTAATATAAAAAAAGGATGAATTTTTTTGTTTATCGAGTTTGAAGAATTAGCGGTATTATTAATTATATTATTAACATTATAAAAAAATTTTTTAAAATTTAATGAAGGTTTTTTTTCGTTTTTTGTATGCTCTTTCTTTCCGAAATCATCTTTTTTTGAACCATTCTTTTTCCCCCAAGGATCTAGTTCTGGTTCATGATTATTTAGTTCGTTCCAGGCCATTTTATGCCTCATTAATTAGTTTTAATGCTATTATCTATTTTAATAATTTAAATAATATATCTTATATTATAAAATATGAAAACTGTATTATTTTATAATTTTTAAACATGTACGGATGTAAAATAATTTATAAATCAAATATCAAATTTATGTTTCTTTTCAAGAATATTTAACATCTCTTTAACAATAATATGCGGAGTAGAACTAATTAAAAAATAAATATTTTTCCATTTTTTTAGCCAAGTTAATTGATGTTTAGCTAATTTTCTCGTTGCAAAAATAATTTTAGAAACCATTTCGTTATAACTAATTTGATATTCAAGGTACTCCCACATTTGTCTATATCCTATGCATCGTATAGATGGTAATTCTTTATGTAAGTCTCCTCGAAAAAATAAATTTTCTACTTCCTCTTGAAAACCTAACGTTAACATTTTTTTTACACGTAATTCAATTTTATCATATAACCATTGTTTACTTTGAGGTAAAATAGAAAATTGAATGATATTATATGGTAATTCACTCAACATGTTGTTTTTAAAAGACGTCATTGTTTTTCCAGAAATATAAAATACTTCTAATGCTCTTAATAATCTTTGAAAATCATTTTTATGAATATTACTTGCAGATATGGGATCTATAAAATTTAATTTTTCATATAAAAAATATTTATTATATTTTGATTTATCTAATAAATATCTTCGAATTTCAAAATTGGAAGGAGGTAAATCAGATAAACCATATAATAATACATGATAATAAAACATTGTCCCACCAACTAGTAATGGTAATTTTCCTAATTTTAAAATACTTTTTATTTCTCTATAAGCATCTTTTCTAAACTCGCCGGCTGAATAAAATTCACTAGGATCTTTAATATTTAATAGACGATGTGGATGCATTTTTAAATCTAAATAATTCGGTTTATCTGTTCCAATATCCATTTCTCGATAAATTAAAGCTGAATCCACACTAATTATTTCTATTGGTAAATATTTTCTAAGATATATAGCAGTTTTGCTTTTTCCGCATCCAGTAGGGCCTATTAAAAAAAAGATAGTAGGTTTTTTTGACTGAAAAAAATTTATATTTTTCATAATGCTTTATCAAGTGTGCTTTATACAATAACTTTAAATTAGCATTTTTTAATACTAAAGTATTTTATTTCTTACAAATATAAATTTATTTAAACTTTAAGATATTTTTAATAAAGATATTAAAAGATATTAATAAATTAATATTTTTTTAAAAATATAAGGTATTTTTTAGCAATTCAAGTGTTTCTTGAAAAAACTTAGATTTACAAAGTATTAAATAACTTTTTAAATATTTGATATTAATTTA
This sequence comes from Buchnera aphidicola (Aphis aurantii), assembly GCF_039388985.1. Classification (NCBI taxonomy): domain Bacteria; kingdom Pseudomonadati; phylum Pseudomonadota; class Gammaproteobacteria; order Enterobacterales; family Erwiniaceae; genus Buchnera; species Buchnera aphidicola. The sequence continues at coordinate 591,839 of NZ_CP135021.1, forward strand.
ACAAATAAAAACGAACACTTAAAATTTAAATATATGTTTTTGAATAGTACTGTAAATTATATTGATTAGCAATTGTAGGAAAAAAGAAACTAAATTAATATTATATTATTAAAATACTATATGAATAATTCTTCATCATAAAAGACATAAATAATTGAAATTTTCTTTTAAATAATTACTAATTATATCATTAATATTTTTAAAAAAATTTTTAGTTGATTGATTAATATGTATCGAGATAATATATAAAATTTTTAATACAATATTCTTTTTTTTCAACAAGTTTCATGTTAAAAATCATTTTATTTAATACTTTTTTAAATAAACGAGTAAATAATGCACATTTTATTAGTTTTAGACAATCAAATATTAATATTTGATCAATATATAAAAAAAATATACTTCGTTCTACCTTTCTATTTGAAAGGTTTTAAATTGATATATTTTATTAACCAAGCTATAAATCGATTATTAAGAATATTAAATATTTTAAAAAATTTAAAAATTCACTATCCATAAAAATAATTTAAGGTTGTTTTTTTAAATTATAAGTAAATATTAATATTTAGTTTGTTAAATGCGCTATTAAGAAATTCGATACAATTAAAAATTTTTTGTATTTAGAACTGAATTTTTTTTGCATAAATAAAATATTTAATTTAAAAAAAAATTTGTTTTTTATTATATCATAAATTTTTAAAAATTATGGCTTTATCTTTTTCTAAAAAAATCAAAATAATTAGATTTTTGATAAAATAAATTTTTTATCAAAATAGTAACTTACCAAATAAAATATAAAAATATATTTAATTTTCTTAACACCTTTTGAGCATATTATTTATTAAACATAATGACATTTAAAAAATAAAATTGATCTAATGTTTTTAATCTTTTAATAATACTTTTTCTCAAAATTTAATCAAATAATTCAATTATAAAAAATAAAAATTTTATACATGATAGTTTGTTAGATTAATCTTAAAATTATTATATTGATAATTAGTTAAAACTATTTTTAAATATTGATCTTAATTTGTATAAATTTTTCATTTACACTATTTTCTAAAATTTTTTTTGAAACAGAAAAAATTTGTAAATAATTTCTACAACTAAAATTATAATAATTATATTTATCGATATATTAAAAGCATATGTATTATTTTCTATAAAAATTAATTAAATTTTTCAGAATAAACTGCATTTATTGAAATATATGCGTTAATAATTGCATTCATTTCTTGACTGCCTAATTGTAAATTAGAAATTTGATTTAATGTTTTTTCAACACCTAAAGTTTTGATCAGATCATTCATTTTTATAGACTCTAAATCATTTTTGTTTTTATAACATAAAGCTGCTGCAATACCTTTGGTTAAATTATGGTATGGTAAATCATATTTTTTTGCTGATAATAAAGGTTTTATTAAACGTTCATTTTCACTTAATTTTTGTAATGGGTTTCGTGCAATACGTTCAACGTTATCTATTAAAAAAGGATTTTTAAAACGAGTTAAAATATTTTTAATATAAAAAAAATGCATTTTTTTATCAAAGTTATATTTTTTAATTAATGTTAATCCACTTTCTTCCATCGCACTTTGAACAATATTTTTTATATCATGATCTTGAATACTTTCATATATAGTTGTATATTTTTTTGTCCAACCTAAATATGCTGCAATAGCATGCCCTGTATTTAACGTCAAAATTTTTCTATCTATAAAAGACATTAAATCATCGCTTCTAGTCATATCAATAATTTTAGGTATATCTCCTTTAAATTGCTTTTTATTAACTATCCATTCTTTAAAATTTTCAGCAATTAATGATAAATTATTTTTTTCAAAAGATAATGTTGATGGTACGATTGTATCGATGCTACAATCAACAAAGCCGATATATTTATTTAAATATTGATGATATTTTAGAGAAATTATTTTATAAATAAGATTTTTTAAAAAAGAACTGGCTTGAGTTTTATTTTCACAAGCAATTATATTTAAAGGTATTATAGATTTTAATTTAATTTTTAATATAATTCCTTCTGCTAGAATAAAGGCAATTTTTTTAAGAGAACTCACACCAACTGCAGTTGTGATTAAACCAACGTTAGATATAATTTTTAAAAGATCAGGACAATTTAAATAAATTGCTCGAAAATTATTAACATGAATAATTTTTTCATAGTTGTACCCTACTAATTTCACTTTATAATTTTTACAATCATTTAACGAATTTATTAAATTCTCATTCACATCAGTAAAAGTAAGATCATAACCAGATTGGAATATTGTTCTGCCAATAAAAGCTCGACCAATATTTCCAGCTCCAAAATGTAACACTTTCATATAAAATCCCAATTAAATATTTAAATATGATAAAACATCTTCTACATGTTTTGTTTTAGATAACTTATGAATAATTTCTTGATTATCTAATGCATTTGTAATCTTACTAACTACCATAATATGTTCATTATTTTTAGCAGCTATACCAATTACAAGATAAGCGATATCATTAATATTATCTCCAAAACGTACACCCTTTGGAAACTGACAAAACACTATTCCAGTTTTTAAAATAGCATCTTTTGATTTAATCGTACCATGTGGTAATGCAATATGCTCTCCCAACCAGGTAGATGTAATTTTTTCTCTTTCTAACATTGCATCAATATAATCGTTTTTAACATAACCTTGATCAACTAAATATTTACCAACTATTTTGATAGCTTGTTCTTTATTTTCAGCACATTGATTCAGAAATATATTGTCTTTACTTAATCGAAATAATGTTTTTAATTGATCTTTCTCATCAATATTATTTTTGTTAATTGACTTCTGATTATTATCAACATTTTTATTTTCAATTAATTTGTCGACTAAAAAATCATAAAACATATTATCAAGGAAATTAACTAAAGATATATGTTTCGAATGAGGAGCATATTCTTTAGCTCGCGAAGTTAAATTCTTGTGCGTGATAACCATATCAATATTTTTTGGTATAGAATGGATAGACACATTGGATATAGCTATATAAGTTAAATTTTTTTTTCTTATTTTTTTCCGAAGAATACTTGCACCTATTGCGCTAGATCCCATTCCAGCATCACAAGCTACTGCAATTGTATTAATATTTTTAAAAAAACAATCTGGTTTATCACCATAATCTTCTAACCAAGAACTATTAACTACTTTTTTAGATGATTTAAAAAATTTTTTATTTTTATCATCAATAAATTTTAATAATATAATAGAAGTTAAAAAAGAAATAATAAAAGAAGCAAAAATAGAGAATATATTAATACAATAAAAATCTTTTTTTGTCATTGCTAAAATAGCTAAAATAGAACCTGGAGAAACAGCTCCAATTAAACCTCCTTGAAAACAAACAAGTATAAAAATATTAGTCATACTTCCTAAAATAAGCGATAATAAAAATTTAGGATTCATCAAAACATAAGGAAAATAAACCTCGTGAACTCCTCCTAAAAATTGAATAATTGCAGCTCCTCCAGCTGATTTAGAAGATTTATCTTTCCCTAAAAAAAAACAGGCAAGAAGCACACCAAGTCCTGGTCCAGGATTCGATTCTATTAAAAAAAATATAGAGTTTTTGTTGTCTAAAATATCTTGAAGACCTAATGGAGAAAAAATTCCATGATTAATTGTGTTATTTAAAAAAAATATTTTAGCAGGTTCAATGATAATTGCTATAAAAGGTAATAAATTATAATGTATAATTATTTTTAATAAATAACCTATAGAAGTTGAAATCCACTCAATATAAGGACCGATAAAAAAAAATGAAATTATTGTTAATAATATTCCAATAATTGAAATAGAAAAATTATTAACTAACATTTCAAATCCATTTTTTATTTTATCTTTTACTAGACTATCAAAATTTTTAATAATCCATCCACCTAATATTCCAGCAACCATTCCTCCTAATAACATAGGTATTTTAGTGTTTGCAATCATTCCAATAGTAGTAATGCTTCCAATGATACCACCTCTTTCACCTCCTATTATTCGACCCCCAGTATATCCAATGAGAATTGGTAAAAGATAAAATATCATAGGTGAAATTAATTCTGCTAAAACTGTATTTGGTTTCCAACCTAATGGTGCAAATAAAGCACTCATTATACCCCATGCAATAAAAATGCTTATATTAGGCATCATGATATTACTTAAAAAACGACCAAAATTTTGTATTTTACATTTAATTGATTGAAACATATTCATTACTCATCAATTGAAAATATATTAATATCAAATATTAATATAAATAATCAGTTATTATTTTTTTAATACAAAATCTAATATTAATTATTTAAATTATAACTAAAAATATTTAATTCAATATTTTATTTATAAAAGGATTTATAAAAATGAATTAAACCTAATGTAGAAGAATCAAAATGTTTGTTATTTTCTATATGAGAAAAATTTTCATAAATATTTTTAGCTAAATTTTTTCCTAGTTCTACACCCCATTGATCAAAACTAAAAATATTCAATAAATGCCCTTGAACAAATATTTTATGCTCATATAAAGCAATTAACATGCCTAAATTATAAGGCGTAATTTTCCGTATCAAAATAGAGTTAGTCGGTTGATTACCTTTGCATTGTTTAAATAAAAAACTTTTATCTAATTTATTTTTAAGATTTTTTTTATTTACTTCACCAAAAGATTTTTCTGATGTTCCAAAAGCAAGCGCTCTTGTTTGTGCAAGAAAATTAGATATTAATTTAATATGATGATTGTGTAAATTGTTGTGTGAAATTACAGGGGCAATAAAATCACTTGGAATTAATTTTGTACCTTGATGTATTAATTGAAAAAAAGCATGCTGCCCATTTGTTCCTGGTTCTCCCCAAATAATAGGTCCAGTTTCGTAAAGTATGTTTTCACCTTGTTTATCTATTGATTTACCATTTGATTCCATATTAGATTGTTGAAAATAGGCTGAAAATCGATGCATATATTGATCGTATGGAAATATAGCTTCTGTTTCAGAACCAAAAAAATTAGTGTACCAAATACTAATCAGAGCTAATATTATTGGTATGTTTTTTTCATATTCGGAAGTATAAAAATGGTCATCCATAGCATGAGCGCCATTTAAAAACTTTTTAAAATTATCAAAGCCAATAGATAAAATAATAGATAATCCTGCCGAAGACCATAATGAAAAACGACCACCAACCCAGTTCCAAAATTGAAAAATATTTTTAATATTAATACCAAAATTTAATGCATTTTTTATATTAGCTGATAAAGCAAAGAAATGTTTATCTAAACTTGAATTTTTTTTTGAACTTTTTAAAAACCATATTTTTGCACTATACGCATTAGTTATTGTTTCTTCGGTTGTAAATGTTTTTGATGCGATTAAAAACAGTGTTGTTTCAGGATTCACTTTTTTTAACACTTCAGTAAGATGAGTCCCATCTATATTTGAAACAAAATGTATATTTAAATGATTTTTGTATGGACGCAATGCTTCTGTTACCATATACGGACCTAAATCAGAGCCTCCAATACCTATATTGACAATATCTGTAATAGACTTTCCAGTATAACCTTTCCATTTCCCAGTAATGACTAGTTCTGAAAATTTTTTCATTTTTTTTAATACATGATTAACTCCTAACATAACATTATAATTATCTACAAAAATTGGTGAATTTTTTTTATTTCGCAAAGCGATATGTAATACAGGACGATTTTCTGTTTTATTTATTTTTTCCCCACAAAACATTAATTTAACTGCTTTTTTAACATCCATTTCCTTAGCTAAATTTAATAAATATTTTAAAGTATCTTCAGTAATTCGATTTTTTGAAAAATCAACTAACATTTCATTTTGAAAACAAATAGAAAATTTCTGAAATCTGTGAGAATCATGTAAAAAAAGATCTTTTAAATGCATATTTTTTACTGTATTGAAATGATTTTTTAAAATATCCCAAGATCTAGTTTGGGTGAAATTTTTATATTTCATTTGAATAATCTCTTAAACAATTTATAAATATTTAATTATTATACTATAATTTTAAAATGTCTAAAAATTATTAAAATTTCATAAAATTTTAATGTTTTAAAATACAAATGTTATATAATCAATAAGAACCTAATAAAAAAATAAAATTAAAACACTATGAAATTGAATAATCAAAATTTAATTTGGATTGATTTAGAAATGACAGGACTCAACCTTAAAATCCATCGAATTATCGAAATCGCTACTTTAATTACAGATAGTGAATTAAATATAATTGCAAAAGGACCCGTTATTGCTATTAATCAAACAGAAAAAAATATGTTACTAATGAATAGCTGGAATAAAAAAACTCATATGAAAACTGGATTAGTTGATAAAGTTAAAAAAAGCATTTATAATGAGTCAAAAGCCGAATCTAAAACAATATTTTTTTTAAAACAATGGGTTGATTCAAAAATATCTCCTATGTGTGGAAATAGTATTTATCAAGATCGAAAATTTTTAGCTAAATATATGCCAAATTTAGAAAACTACTTTCACTATCGTTGTATTGATGTAAGTACAATTAAAGAATTAGTATATCGTTGGCATCCAAAAATAAAAAAATTTAAAAAAAAAAACACTCTGCATTAGATGATATACAAGAATCAATAATGGAATTAAATTTTTATAAAAAAATATTTTTTAATATTTCCTACTAGATCAAAAAATAATGATAAATTAAATTTTTAAAAGTAAAGCTTGATTAATAAGTTTTATAAATATAAAATATTAAAATATAAATATTTTTGCGGGAATAGCTCAGTTGGTAGAGTACAACCTTGCCAAGGTTGGGGTCGCGAGTTCGAATCTCGTTTCCCGCTCCAGATATTACAATGAATATTGCTAAAAAATTAAGGAAAGTGTATGATTTTTCATTATCCCTGTAAATGGATAATTTTAGCTTGTTTATTAATGAATTTTCAAGGTAAGCTTCAAAAAAATATTACTGATAAAACCAAATTTCTAAAAACAAATATTTATCAAAAAAAAAAATATTTCTTTAAAAAATTTTAAAAATCAATTAACAAATACAAAAAAAATTACGATCTTAATAGATCCAGGACATGGCGGGCAAGATCCAGGATCCATAGGACATAAGGGACTGAAAGAAAAAGAAGTAAATTTAAACATTGCTATTCAATTAAAAAAATTATTAAATAATAATGAATTATTTCACGCTTTTTTAACACGTAATAATGACACTTACCTATCTTTAAAAAAAAGAAAAGATTTCTCCAAATATCGAAATGTAGATTTATTACTATCTATTCACGTAGATTCTTCAATGAAATCATATGTATCAGGATCATCAATTTGGATTGTATCAAATAATCGAATGCAGCGTGAAATTCATAATTTCATACAGAACAAAAAAGAAAAAATTTATCTTAATAAAAGTATTGAAGAAATATTTAAAAATAACAAAAATGATATATATTTAAAAAAAACTATTCTTGATTTGCAATTAAATGATTTTAAAACTATGGAAATTAACTTATCAGAATTTATATTTCAAGAATTAAAAAAAATTGTTAAAATTAATAAAATCAAACCACAATATGCTAGTCTAGGAATATTAAGCTCTATAAATACACCTTCTATTTTAATTGAAACTGGATTTATCACCAATTTCGAAGAAGAGAAAAAATTAAAAACAATTGCCTATCAAAAAAACATTGCTAATGCTCTTTATATTTCATTAAAAAATTATTTCCAAAAAAATCTATATCTAAAAAATAAATAAAATAGTTTTTTATCAAATATTTTTAAGCATCGAAATATTATTTAAGATGCTTAAATTGAAAAATTTTTATTTTACATGATCAATAAAAAAATGATAATTTTACATCGTTTCTTCTTGAGTTATTTTAAAACGCTTTTTAAATCTTTCAACACGTCCTCCAGTATCAATAATTCTTTGTTTTCCAGTATAAAATGGATGACATTTTGAACATATATCTAGATTTAGATTATGATTAACAGTTGAAAAAATTTCGATTGTATTTCCACATGAACAAGTAGCTGTTATCTGAGAATAATGAGGATGTATTTTTTTTTTCATAGAAAGTTTTCCTAAATGCATTAAAATATATATTCTATTATACAATCATTAATATATTAATTATTAATTTTTTTAAAAATAAAAAGCAAAATATGTACAAAAATCAAAACAAAATTAATTCAATGTATTTTAAAAATAAAAAAAAAAAAATCAAATTTAATAAATATAATTTGTTTACTATTTTACTCACAATAATTGTTTTTTTAACTTTTTTAAATATATTTTCAAAAAAAACAAATCATACAGAAAAAAAAGAACTTATTCAAAAAAAAGAAGATGAAAATACATTGCCTGATAAGCCAAAAGAAAGATGGAAGTATATTAAAAAATTAAAAAATTTATAAAATATATTATTCTTATATTTTCATTCATTAAAAATTTTAATATTACCGTTTTCAAAAATTTCAATTAACTGCTTAGTTGAAATAATATTAAATTTTTATACAAGTCTAAATACCAACGTTATTTTAAGAGGCTTTTCTTGTGACCACAATACTAAGTGTCAGATTAAAAAATAAAGTAGTAATCGGAGGTGATGGACAAGCAACTTTAGGCAATACTATTATGAAAAGTAATGTCAAAAAAATTAGAACTCTTTATCATGAAAAAGTAATTGCAGGTTTTGCTGGAGGAACTGCAGATGCATTTACTTTATTTGATATGTTTGAAAAAAAACTATCTATATATCAGGGCCAGTTGCAACGATCGGCTATTGAATTAGCAAAAGATTGGCGATCCGATAAAATGCTTAGAAAACTAGAAGCTTTATTAGCAGTGGCTGATAAAGACACTTCATTAATTATCACGGGCAACGGAGATGTAATACAACCTGAAGATGATTTAATTGCAATTGGATCTGGAGGAACGTATGCTCAATCCGCTGCTCGAGCTTTAATAGAAAACACCAACCTTAATGCTAAAACAATCGTAGAAAAATCATTAAAAATTGCCGCAAATATTTGTATATATACTAATCATATTTTTACTATAAAAGAACTACTGTCAGAAAAGTAAGGATTATTTATATGTCTGAAATGACCCCCCCCCAAATTGTTGCTGAACTTGATAAATTCATTGTTGGTCAGCAAAAAGCAAAAAAAGCAGTATCTATTGCGTTAAGAAATCGTTGGCGCAGAATGCAGCTAAATCATGAACTAAGACAAGAAATTACACCTAAAAATATTTTAATGATTGGACCTACCGGAGTTGGAAAAACAGAAATTGCTAGAAGATTAGCTAAATTAGCTAATTCTCCATTTATTAAAGTAGAAGCAACAAAATTTACCGAAGTAGGATACGTGGGAAAAGAAGTAGATTCAATTATTAGAGATTTAACAGATGCTGCTATTAAAATGATTCGTATTCAAAAAATTGAACAAAATAAAGTTAGAGTAGAAGAAATCGTTGAAGAAAGAATACTAGATATTTTAGTTCCAAGACCTAAAAATAACTGGTCAGAAAATGAAAAAAATGAAAGATTATTAAATACTTTACAAATATTTCGAAAAAAATTAAGAGAAGGAGTTCTTGATGATAAAGAAATTGAAATCAACTTATTATCTACTACTATGGGTGTTGAAATTATGGCGCCTCCCGGTATGGAAGAATTAACTAGCCAACTTCAATCTTTATTTCAAAATTTAGGAGGTCATAAAAAAAACACCAGAAGATTAAAAATTAAAGATGCAATTTTATTATTAAAAGAAGAAGAAGCATCAAAATTAGTTAATCTAGAAGACATTAAGAAAGAAGCTATTAATGCTGTCGAGCAACATGGAATAGTATTTATTGATGAAATTGACAAAATATGTAGACGTAGTGATATATCCGGACCTGATATTTCCAGAGAAGGTGTGCAAAGAGATTTACTCCCATTAATTGAAGGATGTACTGTATCTACAAAATATGGAATGGTAAAAACAGATCATATTTTATTTATTACATCTGGTGCATTTCAAACGTCTACACCTTCCGATTTAATACCAGAATTACAAGGTCGACTTCCCATTAAAGTAGAATTACAAGCGCTAACAATAGATGATTTTGAACGAATCTTAACCGAACCTACTGCATCAATTACAACTCAATATAAAGCACTACTAGAAACAGAAGGCGTGTATATACATTTTACTAAAGAAGGCATTCGAAATATTGCAGAATCAGCATGGAAAGTTAATGAATCCATGGAAAATATAGGGGCTAGAAGATTACATACAATATTAGAGAAGTTAATGGAAGATATTTCATTTCATGCTCGTGATAACATTGGAAATACAATTAAAATAGATTCAAATTATGTCAGCAAACATTTAGACAAATTAATATCGAACGAAGATCTTAGTCGTTTTATTTTATAAAACAATTAAAATATTTATCCATTAAACGTTATTAAAAATGGATGAATATTTTTTATTTATATATTAATATTGAAAAAGTAAAAAAAGATCATATATAATAAAAAAAACTTTTTTAAACCTTAAAAATATCATAAAAAATATATTTTATAATAAAAGGAGTTTTTTATGTCTTATCGTTCATTTTCTTTTTTACCAGATGTTAATCATAATAGTATTTTTTCAAATAGATTTAATCAAATTGATAAAATGTTTAGCACATTAACAGGGGAAAAACCACTTTCAGATTCACCATTGTATAACTTCATTCAAATAAATGAGAAAAAATATACATTAATATTAAGTGTTCCTGGATATGAAGAAAAAGAATTAGATATCTCTGTTCATAACAATCAACTTGTAATTCAAGGGAAAAAAGACAAAAATAATCAAAATAATAAAAAAATACAAAAATATTTACATAAAGATATTATATTTGGAAATTTTTCTTTAAGCTTTAATTTCGATTATAAAATACAAGTAAATAAAGCAAATTTATTTTTAGGATTGTTAGAATTAAATCTTGAATGTCAAATTCCAGATGAAGACAAACCTAAAAAAATATCTATTAATATTCCTAACAATACACAAATTAGAAACAAATCAAATATAAGTAATGTGTAAAAACAAAAAATTTTAGAAATCGTTGTACTTTATATTGTGAAAGTGCAACGATTTCCTAAAATAATTTAAATATATAGGAAATCTAAATGAACCCATGGATCGATGCAGAAATTTTAAAAATAAAAAAATGGACTAAAAATTTATTTAGTATTTTTTTAAAAGCAAATATATCAGAGTTTCAAGCTGGACAATTTACAAAATTAGCATTATTTGACAGTGATACAAATAAAAAAATTCAACGGGCATATTCATTTGTAAATGCTCCTAGCAATAAAAATTTAGAAATCTATATTGCACGTATTAAAAATGGAAAACTAAGCAATCTTTTATATAATTTAAAAAAAGGCGATAATGTTTTCATTAAAAAATATTCATTTGGATTTTTTATTTTAAACGAAATACCTACTTGTGAAATATTATGGATGCTTGCAACTGGAACTGCTATTGGTCCTTATTGTTCAATCTTAGAAGAAAATAAAGATCTGGATAGATTTAAACACGTTGTTTTGGTCCATGCTGTAAGGTATCAAAACGAGTTAACATATCTTCCTTTAATGCAAAAACTACATTCTAAATACAATGGAAAGTTAAAAATTCAAACTATAGTGAGTAGGGAAAAAAATAATAATTCTTTATTAGGAAGAATTCCTTTTTTACTACAAACTGAAATATTAGAAAAAAAAATTGGATTAGAAATGAATTGTAAAAATTCACATGTTATGTTATGTGGAAATCCAAATATGGTAAAAGAAACATGCTCATTATTACATACTCTCAAAAACATGAATAAACATTTAAGAAAAAAAAATGGTCATATTACTACGGAAAATTATTGGTAAATTTATTTAGCAACGATCAAAGGAAAATGAAATAACTTCCTCAATATTTTTTTTATTTAATGCAATCATTATTAAACGATCTATACCTATTGCAACTCCTGAGCACGGGGGTAAACCGTAATATATTGCGTTTAAAAAGTTGTTATCTATTTTTTGAAGAGTTAAATTCATTTCATATCTTTTCTTATTATTATTAATTAAACGTTCTTTATTTTCTAAATAATTTGTTAGTTCGTAAAATCCATTTCCTAATTCAATTCCTTTAAAAAATATTTCAAATCTTTCTGCAACACGATGATCTTTATTATTCACAGCGGCAAGCGAGGCTTGTGCTACGGGAAAATTATATATAAATACAGGTTTTTCTTGTCCTAGAAGAGGCTCTATTATTAGAGTAAATAACGTTTCAATTAATGTATTTAAATTTTTTTCAGAAAATGTCAAATGTGCTAAATTAAATTTTTTTGAAATTTTATGCAATTCAGAAAGTTGAGTAGAAAATGGATCTACATTTAAATATTTTATAAATACATCTTGATAAGAAATTTTTTCTGATTTTTTAAATTGTAAAACATCTTGAAAAAATAAATCTATTTGATAAATAAATTTTTTCATAGAACATGAATTTTGATACCATTCAAGAATAGTAAATTCTGGATTATGATATTGACCATATTCTTGATTTCTAAAACTATGACATATTTGATATATTGGTCCACTTTTAGCTGCTAACAAACGTTTCATATGATATTCTGGACTAGTTATCAACCATAATTTTAACTGATTTAAATTATTTTCTGAAGAAAAATAATTAGTTTCAAAAGGTATTAAATTTATATCGGTAACTGTCGCTTTGGATAATAAAGGAGTCTCTACCTCTAAAATTTTTTTTTCTAAAAAAAATGAACGAATTTTGGTAATAATTTCTGATCTTTTAACTAAATCTTGAATCGAAGCACTAGGTTTCCAACTTTTTTTCATATAATATCCCTTTTAAATTTATATAAAATAAAATTTTATATTTTATTACAATTTAAATATAAATCATTTACAAATAAAATAATAAAAAAATGAAAAAAACAGCAATATATCCAGGTACATTTGATCCAATCACATATGGACATTTAGATATTATAACGCGTGCAATAAAAATTTTTGATAATATAATTATTGCTATTTCTTGTACTAATTTAAATAAAAAAACTATTTTTAGTTTAAAAGAACGTATTGAACTGACTAGATTAGCAACTATGAATCTTAAAAATATAAAAAAAATAGTTGGATTCAACGATTTATTAGCTAATTTAGCAAAAAAAGAAAAAACTAATATTTTAATTAGAGGAGTACGTACAATATTTGATTTTGATTATGAAATAAAGTTAGCAGCTATAAATAAACAAATATATCCTGAATTAGATAGTATATTTTTACTATCATCTAAAGAAGTTTCATTTATATCATCATCTTTTGTTAAAGAAATCGCAAAATATAAAGGTAATGTAAAACCATATCTTCCAAAAGAAATACATTTTGCTTTATTAAAAAAAATTTCAAAAACATGATATTTTAAACTTTAATTTTTTAAAATAATAGGGTATAAAACCCTATTATTTTTTAATAAAATATTTTTAAAACATTAGTGCACAAAATATGAATGTTTTATTATTGGTGCTTGTGTATATGAAAAAATAACGCTTGTTTTTACTCCAAAAGAATGAGATTTTATTATTCCATTTCTATCAATAGAATTAAAATCAGACATATTGGTAGCAATTATTTTAATATTTCCATCCTCTAAATGAGTGATATCATAATAATTTTTTGCACGTAAAATACGAGCATTTTCTAATTCTGGATGTTCAGCAATTAATTTTAAATAAGATTCTTTTAATAATTTTGGATTTGCATATTGAGAAATAAATTTTTGCTCTATATCGTTAGTAATTAATTGTTTGAAACTTTTAATCATTTCTTCTTTTGTTGAAGAGGCGATTAGATGACCATCAATAAAAAAAACAGCAGAACTAAAATCAATCATAAAATATTTATTTAAATGTTCTGGAATCTCTAATTTTTCATATACATCTTGATAAGAAGAGATCGTTGTTCCATCTGCTTTCGGAGCTGTTGGAGCTTCAAAAACTGTCCAAATATTTTTATTATTTGCAAAATAATTATAATGAGATTTTTCAATACTTCTGTTCATTTTATCTTTAAATTTTTGATTTAGTTGTAAATTTTTTGTTCGTACATATAGATTAAAATTTTCATCTAAATCTTCTGGATACTGTATTTTAAAATTTTCTTCTTTTGGAATTTCAACGTTTAAATCAGGAAAAGAACTTTCATATTCCGGATGTTTAGGATTATGATTTAGTTTGTTAACTACTCTTAATCTTCCATTAATTCTTATTCTTTCAATTAAAGCATGTATAAATTTTTTTGAAGATTCAATGCTTTTTTTTAATTTTTTTACATATTTGATTAAATTATCGATTCTATCATTTACTGCTTTTGTAGATTCATCCATAGATGATCCCATAATAAATCGATAACCTGCATCAAATATATTTTTAAATGTAGTACCATTAAATAAATTTATAGCTTCATTTTTAATAAATTCATAAGTTTCGCAAACTTGCTTTTTAATTTCATGAATTATAGATTTAGCTAATTTTATAAAATCAATGCTATTAAATGTTTCTTTAATGCAATCTATTAACTGATTAAAAGTTTTTGGAAAAAATTCTAAAATAATTTGAAGAGTGGATTTAGAGGGGACTTCTTCAGTGTTTTCGGAAGATGTTGAGGAAGGTTGTTCAGAAGAAGTTTTTTTTTCACAGAGTTTTCTGTGTCTAATTGATAATCGATATCAATATCAATTTCATTATTTTCTATTGCTTTTTTTTTTATAATTTCTAAATCAGATAAGCATTTATCATATAACTTTTCTAATTTAATTAAATTCATCTCAGTTTTAGATGATTCAATAGTTATTTTTCCGTCTTTATTGCTGTTTTCTTTGTTGATTTTATTGTTTCGACTATCTTCTTCAATAGTTTTACGAATACGATCAAGATCTTTAGGATCTATTTTGATAGTTTCATGTTGTTCAAAAGATATTGGATTTAATTTATCAACTAGATTAACATTAGATGACATAATTTTTTTTCCTTTTTTAAACTTACACTATAAATTAAACTTCAGATTTATTTATAAGATTATTAAATTAAACTAAATATTTAACAATCATTATAAACTAAATTTTATCAAAAATTTATTATTTTATAAACAAATCAATTTTAAATATTTTGAAACCATATAAAATAAAAAATTTTTATTTTATATATTTTTAGATATTTTAAATCTATTTCTAAAAAAGTCAATTATTAATAACAAAAAAAATGAAATATTATGAATATATATTTAATTAAAAAAAATACTAATACCAGAATAGAAAAAATAATTAATGATTATAATATAAGACATGATGAAAATGCTTCTTTAAGTTTGATAATAAACAATAATACATTAGAATTATATAATCGATCAATATTTCACAAAAAAACTATTAAAGTTGATTTTTTATCTAAGCAAAATAATTATAGATGTTTAAAGTTTAAAAAAAAACATGAAGCTTTATATAAAGCATTAGGTATTAAAAAAAATTATTTTCCTTATGTAATTGATGCAACTGCTGGTTTTGGTAAAGATGCATTTTTAATGTCTTTTTGGGGTTGTTATGTTATTATGATTGAACGTAATCCGGTAATTGCTGCTTTATTGAAAGATGGATTGCAAAGAGCTTATAAAAATAAAAACATTGGAAATTGGTTAAAAAAAAGACTACATTTAATATTTTGTGATAGTTTTAAAATGCTTAATATGCCAATTTTAAAACCAGATATTATTTATTTAGACCCAATGTATCCTCTAAATAAAAAAAAAGCATTACCTAAAAAAAATATGCAAATTTTACGAAACATAATAAAAAATAGTGATAATTATGAAAATTTATTGAATATTTCTAGGAAATTTGCAAAAAAAAGAATTATTGTTAAGCGACCTTCTTACGCAAAACCTTTATTAGAAAACAAAGTAAAATTTTCAATAAATAATAAAAATAATCGTTTTGATATATATTTACCTTTTTGAGTAAATAGGAGTACAATTAATGCAAATGTACTCCTTGAAATAATTATATTATTTTCTATATTAATGATAATGTTACCCAATATAAAAAACTAGAGAGCAAAACTGAAACAGGTAATGTGAGCACCCAAGCAATAATAATATTTTTTATAGTGCTTTTTTGTATCCGGTTTCCATCAGCTAACATTGCGCCCGCGACTGATGATGATAAAATATGTGTAGTAGAGACGGGAATTCCTGTATAACTAGCTATTCCAATAGAAACAGAAGAAGTAATTTGAGCAGACATAGCCTGTGCATATGTCATTCTTTTTTTTCCTATTTTTTCACCGATAGTTATAACTATTCGTTTCCAACCAAACATCGTTCCTATAGATAAAGCTAATGCAATAATTATTATTATCCAAATTGGTGCATATTCTACTGTTTTAAGTATTTCTTTTTTAGTTTTATATAAAAAAATTTTTTCGCTTTCATTAATATTAAAACTAGTTATTTGATCAATATTTTCTGCAATACAAAGTAAAAAATGACGTAGTTGAAAACGTTGTTGTGTATTTAATCTTTTATAATTATATATATTATGTAACAAAATTTTTGTTTTTTTAATATTTTTTTTTATTTCAAAATAATTTAAATATAACTTATTGTCTATAAGTTTTTTTTTAATTATTTCTGACTGGTGATTTGAATAATATTTTGATAAATAATTAATGGAATTTTTTGTACAAACAATTTCTTTTTTAGAAGCTTCTAAATTTACTAAAAAGCTAGCCGGAATAATACTAATTAATACAAGCATAATTAGACCAATTCCTTTTTGACCATCGTTTGCGCCATGCGAGTAGCTTACACCAATAGACGATAAAATCAATGCTATTTTAATTAAAAGTGGTGGATTTTTTTTTCCATCTTTTTTTTCAAGTTCTAATGGAGTCATATGAATTTGATTACATTTTTTATATTTTCTCGTAATAAAACGTAAAAATAATATCACAATTCCAGAAATGACTAATCCTATAATAGGGGATAAAATTAACGATGTAAAAACATTTAAAATTTTAGGTATATTTAAAGAATCTATTAATGAAGATCCTGTAGTAACTCCGTTAATCAAACCAATTCCAATAATTGCTCCAATTAAAGAGTGAGAACTAGATGCAGGTAAACAAAAATACCAAGTAGATAAATTCCATAATATTGCGGCAAGTAAAATAGAAAAAACCATTGCAAGTGCGTGTTTTGAATTGCTATTTAATAATAAGTCATTTGGTAATAAATGAACGATAGTATATGCTACTGTTAAACCTCCAAGTACAACACCTAAAAAATTAAATATACCAGACATGATTACCGCGAGATTTGAAGACATAGCTCTGGTATAAATTAAAGTTGAAACAGCATTAGCTGTATCATGAAAACCATTAATAGCTTCATAGAATAAAACAAAAAATAAAGCTAAAAAAATAAATAAACTATGATTCAAGTCAGAATAAGAAAATAAATATAGCATAATATTTTAGCCATTTTGATGAATTGAACTAATCTTATTATCCTTGAGAAACTATCTTTTAGGAAAGTAAAATATAATATTTTTTTAAAAAAGATTTTCTTTAATTATTTTTTTTTAATTTTAAAGATAAAAATATTCCATAAATTAAAATAATTATCATAAAAATTGAAATTCCGAGCCATTTTGAATAAAACCAAAAAAAACCACTAAATGTACCAAATACACTGGAGCCTAAATAATAAAAAAATAAATATAAAGAAGTGGCTTGAATTTTAGCATATTTTGCGTGCGCACTTACCCAACTACTAGCAATTGAATGAGAGGCAAAAAATCCCCCTGAAAAAATTATCAATCCTACAACAATAATTATAATTTGATTAAATTGAGTAATTAATAAACCAAAAATCATTAGTAATAATGATATTGTCAATATTTTTCCTTTATTATATTTATTTATTAAAATTCCAGCTTTAGGAGAACTATAAACTCCAGTTAAATAAATAATAGATAAAAAACCTATACTAGATGAACTAAATGAAAAGGGTTTTAATATTAATCGATATCCAATATAATTAAAAATAGTAATAAAACTTCCCATTAATAAAAAACCTACTATAAAAAGAGTTAACAATGTCGGATTTTTTAAATGTAAAGAAAAATTATTAAAAAATTTTCTATAATTAATATTAATCGGAGTAAAATTTTTAGAAGATGGTAAAAAATATAAAAATAAAAAAGATGATATTAAAGAAAAAAAACCAATTATGAATAATGAAGTATTCCATGAAAAATTTTCTGCTATGATACTACTTACAATTCTCCCAAAACATCCGCCTATAGTATTGCCACTAATATACAATCCAATACAAAGCGATAATGAATTATAGTGAATTTCTTCCACTATATATGTAATAGTAATTGCAACAACTCCACTTAAAGACAATCCTATTAAAGCACGAAGAAAAATAATCATATTCCAATGATGCAAAGTTGAGCAAATGATCGTTAAAATCGAGGCTATTAATAAAGATGTAGACATAATTAATTTTCGTCCAATTGCATCTGATAAAGTACCAGTAAATAATGCACCTATAGCCATGGTTGAAGTTGTGGCAGATAAGGACAAACTACTTTCTGCAGCAGTCAAATAAAATTGTTTAGAAAATATTGGCAAAATTGATTGCACGCAATATAAAATCGAAAAACTAGAAAATCCAGCCAAAAAAAGAGAAAAAATAATTTGATAAAATTTTTTTGTATTTTTTTTAGTATATGTTTTTTTTTTAGTGATATTTTGATTTTTCAAAACTCTTAAAAACTCCTATTAATGAGAATCTATATAAAATTCTTATATATATATACAACCTTCATAGATATAATTTGCTGGTCCTATCATGTATAATGGATTTCCAAAACCTTCCCATTTTATTGATAAAATTCCACCTAATAATTCAACCTTAACATTATTAGAAAGCAGATTTTTAGCAATACCTACTGCAACAGCGGCGCATGCACCACTTCCGCAAGATTGAGTCTCTCCTTCATTACGCTCGTAAACTCTTAACTGAATATAATTTTTGTTTATAACTTTCATAAAACCTACATTAATTCCATCAGGAAAAATAGACTTTTTTTCTATTATTTTACTGATAGTTTTTACTGGTGCATTTTTTATAGATTCTACTTGAATAACACAGTGAGGATTTCCCATTGAAACTAAACTGCATAGCAAACTATTATTAATAATTTTTTCTGAAAAGTTATGCGGTTTAAATATAATTGGATTTGTTGCTGAATTTGATATAAAAATTGGTTCATTCATATTAACTTCAATTAAACTTTCGGAAATAAAATTAATAATTATATTTTTTTTATTGGTACTAAGATTAATTTTATTTGTGGTAATTAAACCTTTTAAAATTAAAAATAATCCTACACATCTAGCACCATTACCACATTGTTCTACTTCATTTCCATCAGAATTAAAAATACGATAATGAAAATCAAATTTACAATTATATGGTTTTTCAATTAATAATAATTGATCAAATCCTATTCCAGTATGTCTATTTGATAATTCTTTTATTTTTGACGAAGATATAACAAAATCTTGTGTAACTGATTCAATCACCATAAAATCATTACCTAAACCATGCATTTTAGAGAAATTAATTTTTTTTTTATAACTAGTTTTTAAGTACATGTAAAATTCCAATATTTTTTTTAAATTTTAAAGTTAAATAAAAGTTTTTAAATTTTATAAACTTTTAAAAACTCATTGAAGAATTAGGAAATATTTATGCCAACTAAAATAATTTTTAATCAAAAAAACAACTTTTACAAATTAATAGATGAACTATTCCTTAAGATTGAAGATAATTTAAATTTATATATTGATAAAATTGATTTTGATTATGAAATACAAAATTATATGATAACTATTACTTTTTCAAATAAAAGCGTAATTATAATTAACAAACAAGAGTTTTTGCAACAAATTTGGTTAGCCTCAAAACTAAATGCATATCATTTTAACTATTATTCTGGAAAATGGATTTGTAATCGAAGTAACAAAAATTTTTGGACAATCTTTCAAAAATCTTTTTCTATACAATCTAATCAAAATTTAACGTTTTATAATATTTAAAATATTTTAAAATAATTTAAAGTCGATTGTCGCTAATTACATATTTTATTATGATTTCATAATCATTTTTATATAAAATATTTTATACTAAATATGAATAGTAATATGAACAAAAAAATATTAAGAATTGCTACTAGAAAAAGTCCTTTAGCTTTAGAACAAACTAAATATGTTACAAAAAAAATATTATCTTTATATCCAGAATTAATTATACAATTAGTACCTATAGTTACACATGGTGATAATATTTTAAATAAATCACTTTCAAAAATTGGAGGAAAAGGACTTTTTATAAAAGAATTAGAGTTTGCTTTACTTGAAAATAGAGCAGATATTGCTATACACTCCATGAAAGATCTTCCAATTCATATTACTAAAGGATTGTGTTTAATCAGTATATGTAAAAGAGGAAACCCATTAGATTCATTAGTTTCTAATAACTATCAATCGATTAATCAATTACCTAAAGGAGCAACAGTTGGAACGTCTAGCTTAAGAAGACAATGCCAATTAATTACGTATAGACCAGATTTAGTAGTTTCTCCTTTAAGAGGAAATATAGAAACAAGAATAGCTAAATTAGATCAAGGTCAATATGATGCGATAATTTTAGCAACCGAAGGATTAAATAGATTAGGTTTGAAACATCGTATTACTCAAATTATACCAGCTGAATTGTCATTGCCTTCATGTGGACAAGGGGCTATTGGGATTCAATCTAGATTGAATGATAAAAAAATGCTGTTTCTTTTATCACGTTTAAATCATATCAATACTTTTACTGAAATAAATATAGAACGTGCATTTTGTAAAAATTTAGAAGCAGGCTGCCAAATTCCCATTGGAAGTTATGCAATTCTAAAGAAAAATAAAATTTGGCTTAGAGGATTAGTTGGTTCACCTGACGGGGCTATTATATTAAAAGGAGAAAGAATTGGGTGGTGTGATACTTCAGAAGCCATGGCAAGTTCTTTGGCTAATGAATTACTTAAAAACGGTGCTCGTAAAATTCTTGATGATATTTATACTACCAATTAAATTTAAAATGAAAATATTAGTGATGAGACCTTCTCCTGAAGGGGAAAAATTAGTAAATATATTAAATAATATGGGAATTTTATCTTGGCATTTTTCTTTGTTTAACTTTTTACCGAGTTTAAGTTCAATCAGCTTATCAAAAAAAATTTATGAATTATATACGTCAGATATAATTCTTTTTTTTTCTAAAAAATCTGTTTATTATACAAACTTATATTTAAATCAAAATAATCTTCATTGGCCTATTGAGCCTGATTACTACACTATTGGACAAGGCACTGCTATTTTTCTCAATAAATATATTAAAAAAAAATTTTATTTCCAAAAATTTCAGAAAATAGTGAAGCTTTATTAGAACTTCTTTATAAAAAAAATCTACGATCATCTAAAATAATTTTAATGAAAGGAGAAAATGGAAGACAATTAGTAGAAAAAGAGTTAACACAAAAAAATTTTGATGTATCCATTATAGAATGTTATAAAAAAGTTTTTAAAACAATTAACAACCACATTGAAGTAAAAAAATGGCGTTCTTATCAAATTAATACATTAATAGTAACTAGTGGTGAAATTTTAAATAGATTAAATGAAAAAATAAATTTTTTAAATAAACATGAATGGCTATTTAAATGTAAAATATTTGTTGCAGGAAGTAGATTAAGTGAAATAGCTAAAAAAATAGGATGGAAAGACATCGTAATATCTAATTATGCTGATAACAACAATTTATTAAATATTATTAAAAAACATAATTAAGTTTTTCGGCGAAAGAGGATTTGAACCTCTGACCTACTGGTCCCAAACCAGTTGCGCTACCAAGCTGCGCTATTCGCCGTTTTTAAATTTTGGGGTGGCTAATGGGATTTGAACCCATGACCACTGGAATCACAATCCAGCACTCTACCAACTGAGCTATAGCCACCAAATAAAAAAATATATTTTATTTATAAAGTGCGCTCGACAGGATTTGAACCTGGTACCTCTACCTTCGGAAGATAGTGCTCTATCCAAATGAGCTACGAGCGCATTTATAAAATATAAATTAAATTTTATGACTAATCATTATTATTGTCCAGCTTTTTTTTATACAATTTTAAAAATGCAACAATATTTTTAAAAATTTAATTATATGTATTAACACTCTATGAATGTTAAATATCTTAAGAGCGTTTCATCATATCAAAAAATTCATCGTTCGTTTTAGTCATAGATAATTTATTTAATAAAAACTCCATTGCGTCTATTTCAGTCATAGGATGAATAATTTTTCTCAATATCCACATTTTTTGAAGTTCATCCGGTAAAGTAAGCAATTCTTCTTTTCTAGTTCCAGATCTATTATAATCAATTGCAGGAAAGACTCGTTTTTCTGCTATTTTTCTGGATAATGGTAACTCCATATTACCTGTTCCCTTAAATTCTTCATAAATAACTTCATCCATTTTTGAACCAGTATCAACTAATGCAGTGGCAATTATAGTCAAACTACCACCTTCTTCTACGTTGCGAGCAGCGCCAAAAAATCGTTTTGGCCTGTGTAATGCATTTGCATCAACGCCTCCTGTTAATACCTTTCCAGAAGCTGGTACAACAGTATTATAAGCTCGTGCTAAACGAGTAATAGAATCAAGCAATATAATAACGTCTTTCTTATGTTCTACTAATCGTTTAGCTTTTTCAATAACCATTTCTGCCACTTGTACATGTCTTGATGCAGGTTCATCAAAGGTTGAGGCAACTACTTCACCTTTAACTAATCTTTGCATTTCAGTAACTTCTTCTGGTCTTTCATCAATTAATAATACCATTAAAACACAATCTGGATGATTATAAGCTATACTTTGTGCGATGTTTTGCAATAATATGGTTTTTCCAGCTTTCGGAGGAGCTACAATTAAACCTCTTTGCCCTCTTCCTATAGGTGAAGCTAAATCTAATACTCTTGCAGTAAGATCTTCTGTAGAACCATTTCCTCTTTCCATTCTAAGACGAGAATTGGCATGTAAAGGTGTTAAATTTTCAAATAAAATTTTACTTCTGGCATTTTCAGGTTTGTCATAATTCACTTCATTAACTTTTAATAAAGCAAAATATCTTTCACCTTCTTTAGGTGGTCTTATTTTTCCGGAAATAGTATCACCAGTTCTTAAATTAAATCTTCGAATTTGACTGGGTGATACATATATATCATCAGGACCAGCTAAATAAGAACTATCCGCAGAACGAAGAAATCCAAATCCATCTTGTAATATTTCCAAAACTCCATCTCCAAATATATCTTCTCCACTTTTTGAATGTTGTTTAAGGATGGCAAAAATAATATCTTGTTTACGCATACGCGCTAAATTTTCCAACCCCATTTTTTCACCAAGAATAATTAATTCGGAAACTGGCATATTTTTAAGTGCGGTAAGATTCATAATGGTGGGTTCTTAGTAAAATCGGGGTAAAACTTGAAATGATGATTTTGACATAATATATAATTTATTAATAAATTTTAAAAAAGTTTAATTATTAAATTAAAAGTTAATCAGTTTGCTTAATATTTTCATTTAAAAATGTTTGAAGCTGCAATTTAGAGATTGCTCCAATTTTAGTCGCGAGAACCTGACTTCTATGAAACAATAGCAATGCAGGAATTCCTCGAATAGAATACATAGGCGCTGTTTTTGGGTGCTTTTCAATATTCAATTTTCCGACTTTAATTTTATTCAAATATTCGAGTGCTATTTCTTCTAAAATCGGTGCTAATATTTTACATGGATTACACCATTCTGCCCAAAAATCAACTAATATAAAATCTGTTGATTTTAAGACTTTTTCTTCAAAATTTTGATCAGTTAATTCAATGATATTATGCATTTTTTGTACTCTATAAAAAAAAATAAGATTCTAAAAATTTTATTTTGTATAAATATATTTATAATATTATCATTTTTAAAAATCGATTTAAACTAAAATTATAGAATTCTGTATTCTATCATACTTTAAAAAAAATTATTTTTTTGTTTTAATTATTCAACTTAAGCAATTTATTTTTTTCTATTGCCAATCGAGTTGGTTAAAAAAAATTTTTGCTCCCAATGTAAATCTTCCTCAGGAAGTTCAAATAAAAACCTACTAGGTACAGTAAATAGTTTTTGACCATATTTTATTCTAGTTTGGCAATATGTTAAAAATAATTGTTTTTTTGCTCTAGTCATACCCACATAAGTTAATCTTCTTTCTTCTTCTATGTTATTTTCATTAATACTTTTTACATTAGGCAAAATTCCTTCACTCATTCCAATAATAAATACAGAAGAAAATTCTAATCCTTTCGATGAATGTAGTGTCATTAATTGAACTTCATTAGCATCTGAAGGTTTTTTTTCGTTATTAATTATATCACGAAGCGTCATTTTAGTTATTATTTCTAATAAATTCATAGGTTTTTCAAAATTACTTCCCTTTATTAAACTTTTAACCCAATTAGATAACATATAAATATTGTTTATACTTGCTTTTATTTTTTCTGGTTCTTTTAAGAATTTTGATAACCATGATTCATATTCAATATCATGAATAATAACATCTAAAATATTAGACGGTTTCGAAACAGCTAATAAAGTAATTTTTTTTATCCAAGAAATAAATTCATTTATTTTATTTACTGTAGATACTCGTAAAACATTTTTTATTTCTGGATCACTGCTAATTTGAAAAAAACTTATTTTTCTTTTAATAGCAAGTTTTTCTATTTTGTTAAGTGTAGTTATTCCTATTCGGCGACATGGAGTATTTAATACTTTTGCAAAAGCATAATTATCATTATGATTGATGATTAAACGAAGATAACTTAGTAAATCTTTAATTTCAGGTCTCGAAAAGAACGACAAATTATTAGAAATATTATAAGGAATATTTCTTTTTAAAAAAATTTTTTCAAGAATTTGAGATTGATAATTTCCACGATATAATATGGCATAATCTTTATATTGTATTTTATCTGTAGAACATTGAAAAATAATTTTTTCTGCTATTTTTTCTGCTTCAACTTCTTCATTTTTACCAATGATAACATTTATTTTGTTTCCATATTTTAATTTAGAAAATAATTTTTTTTTAAAATAATTTGGATTATATGAAATTAATTTATTTGCAGCTTTCAATATTCTACCATAAGAACGATAATTTTGCTCCATTTTTATAACTTTCAAATTAGGAAAATCTTTTTTTAATAAAAAAATATTTTGAGTTGTAGCACCTCTCCAGGAATATATTGATTGATCATCATCTCCAACTAAAGTAAAATTAGAATTTACATTTGTTAACATTTTAATTAGCTCGTACTGACTGCTACTAGTATCTTGATATTCATCTATTAATAAATAAGTTATCTTTTTTTGCCAGCGTTTTTTTATAATTTTATTTCTTTTAAATAATAATGTTGGTATACAAATTAAATCATCAAAATCTAATATATTTGACTCATTTAAATAATTTTCATATTTTTTATAGAAATACGCAAAATCTTTTTCTTGACTAGATTTCGATACAAGTTCAACATCTGCAGGTGTATAAAATTTATTTTTCCAATAAGAAATCATACAAACTAAATTTTTTAGTAATTGTGTATCATTTTTATGATTAGTAATTTTTTTTAGTAATGTAATTTGATCTTTTTCATCAAATAAGGAAAAATTTGAATCTAATTTTAAAAAATCTATTTCTTTTTTAATAATTTTTAATCCAAACGAATGAAATGTTGAGATAACTATTTGTTTTATCTGGGAAATATTTAAGTATTTTAAAAGTCGAAGCTTGATTTCATGAGCAGCTTTGTTAGTAAAGGTTAAAGCAATAACATTCTTAGGTTCATATTGACAATATTTTATTAAATAAATAATTTTATTAATAATTACTTTTGTTTTCCCAGAACCAGCCCCTGCTAATATTAAACAGGGACCATAGATAAGTTTTACAGCATTTTCTTGGATATCATTAAGAGGCATAATCAAATAGTAATCTAATAATTAAATAAAAGTTCTTAAGAAATATGAAATGTTATTGAGCTACTGAAATTTTTTTCATTTCTTTCATATAGTTTCTTAGTTTTAATCCAATAATTTCAATTGGATGATTCCGTATACTTTCATTGATTTTATATAATTCAACATTATCTATTGATATGTTAGATAAAGAGGAACCTAAATCAGATTTTTTAAGATGCATGACAAAATTTTTTAATATAGGATAAGCTGATTCAGAAAACAAATAACTACCATATTCAGCTGTATCTGAAATAACCATATTCATTTCGTATAATTTTTTTCGTGCAATTGTATTAGCGATTAATGGTAGTTCGTGCAAAGACTCATAATAAGCCGATTCACTCTTAATGCCTGATTTTAACATTGTTTCAAAAGCTAATTCAATTCCTGATTTTAATATTGCAACCATTAGAATACCATGATCATAATATTCTTGTTCACATATTTTTTTAGAATATTTTGGAGATTTTTCAAAAGATTTTTCTCTGAAATGATTGCGCCAATTTAATAATTTTATATCATTATTATTCCAATCGTTCATCATTTCATTTGAAAATTCACCTGAAATAATATTATCCATATGTTTTTCAAATAATGGTTGTAATATTTTTTTTATTTCTTGAGATAATTGAAAAGCTCTTATTTTTGATGGATTTGAAAGTCTATCCATCATTAATGTAATTCCTCCATGCTTCAACGATTCAGTAATTGTTTCCCATCCATATTGTATTAATTTTCCACAATACCCAGGTTCATTATGATCTTGAATTAATTTTTCATAACAAATTAATGATGCTGTTTGAAGCATTCCACATAAAATAGTTTGTTCTCCCATTAAATCTGATTTTACTTCAGCTACAAATGATGATTCTAAAACTCCAGCTCTATGACCACCTGTAGAAAACGCCCATGCTTTAGCAATATCTAAACCTATTTTTTGTGGATCATTATCATGATGTACTGCGATTAATGTAGGCACTCCAAAACCTCTTTTAAATTCTTCTCGAACTTCTGTTCCAGGGCATTTTGGAGCCACCATAACAACTGTAATATCTTTTCTAATTTTTTCATTGCATTCTACAATATTAAATCCATGTGAATAACCTAAAGATGCATTAGGTTTCATTAATTTTTGAATTTCCTGAATAACATTTTTATGTTGTTTATCAGGTGTTAAATTAATGACTAAATCTGCAGTTGGAATTAGATTTTCATAATTATTTACTGTGAAATTATTATTGATAGCGTTTAACCAAGATTGATTTTTTTTTAAAATACTTTGATTTTTAAGTGCGAAAGCAATATTAAGTCCTGAATCTCTCATATTTAAGCCTTGATTTAAACCTTGAGATCCGCAGCCTATAATAACAATTTTTTTATTTTTTAAAATTTTATTTTCATTTTTAAATTCTTTTCTATCCATAAAACGACATTTTTTAATTTCTTTTATTTTTTCACGAAAAGATAATTTGTTAAAATAGTTCATTTGAATTTTCCAACGTATTAAGAATTAATGTATTATAAATATTAAGAATTGTGTAATTTATTTTTATCTCTTATCGCGCCAGTGTCTGCGCTAGTTGCATGAGCAGCATAAAATTGCAAGGCTAAAGAAATTTTTCGTTTTCGATTTAATGGTTTAAATGCTTTATTTCCTTTTAGTTTTTCTTCTATCATTCGATGATCTAACTCTTTTTCCGTGACATTTAAATGGATTGTTTTTTTATAAATATTAATGTGAATATTATCTCCATTTTTAACTAATGCTATTATTCCTTTATTTGCAGCTTCAGGAGAAACATGCCCTATTGAAAGTCCTGATGTACCACCTGAAAATCGTCCATCAGTAATTAATGCGCATGTTTTGTCTAAATTCATAGATTTTAAATATGTTGTAGGGTATAACATTTCTTGCATTCCAGGACCGCCTTTTGGGCCTTCGTATCGAATAATTATAATATCTCCAGACACTACCTTTCCTTTAAGTATTGACTGTACAGCTTCTTCCTGACTTTCGTATACTTTTGCTATTCCAGAAAAAATATAATTTTTTTTATTTATTCCAGCAGTCTTTATTATACAACCATCTTTTGCTAGATTTCCATACAAAACAGATAACCCACCTTCTTTACTATAAGCATTTTCACAAGATCGAATACATCCATTAACACGATCTTTATCAAGATTTTTCCATCTAAAATTTTGTGAAAATGGTTTAATTGTTCGAACACCTCCAGGACCTGCATGAAACATTTTTATTACATTTCTTTTGTTAGTAGATAAAATATCATAATTATTCAACATTTCTTCTAAAGTCAATCCTAATACATTTTTAGTTTTTTTATTTAATAAGTGAAAACGATTTAATTCTGCTAATATACCCATGATACCACCTGCTCGGTGAACATCTTCTACATGATATAATTTTGTACTCGGGGAAACTTTACAAATATGTGGTGTATTTTTCGAAAGATTATCAATATTAGACATCTTAAAATCAATATTTCCTTCGTTTGATGCGGCTAATAAATGCAATATAGTATTTGTAGATCCACCCATTGCAATGTCTAATCTCATAGCATTTTCAAAAGATTCTTTATTCGCAATATTTCTAGGCAAAAATTCTTTCTTGTGATGTTCATAATAATTTTTCGTAATTTTTACTATTATTTTGGCTGATTTTTTGAATAATTTTTTTCTATCAATATGAGTAGCTAAAAGTGTTCCATTTCCAGGTAATGCTAATCCTATTGCTTCCATTAAACAGTTCATAGAATTAGCAGTAAACATGCCTGAACAAGATCCACATGTAGGGCATGATGATAATTCAATTTTTTTTATAAATTTATCTGAATTATTCGGATTACCTCCATGAACAATTGCATCAACTAAATCGATTTTTTCTATGTTTTTTTCTATAGTTATTTTCCCTGCTTCCATAGGTCCTCCTGAAACAAAAACTGATGGTATATTTAGACGCATAGAAGCCATAAACATTGCAGGTGTAATTTTATCGCAATTAGAAATACATATCATTGCATCAACACAATGTGCGTTAATTACATATTCTATAGAGTCTGCGATTAGTTCTCTAGAAGGTAAAGAATATAGCATTCCAGCATGTCCCATCGCTATTCCATCATCTATTGCGATAGTATTAAATTCTTTAGGAACACCACCTGATTTTGATATTTCTTTTGAAATTATTTTACCTACCTCTCGAAGATGTATATGACCTGGTACAAATTGTGAAAACGAATTAACTATTGCAATGATTGGTTTTTTAAAATCTTCATCATTCATTCCTGTAGCTCGCCATAAAGACCTAGCTCCAGACATATTTCTTCCTTGCGTTGTTGTGAAAGAACGGTATTTAGGCATTTTAAGTAACCTCATGAAATATTATTTCATAATATAATTGTTAAAATATACATGTTTTATTTTTCAAACAAAATAAGAATGACGTATATAATTAATCGATTTTATAAGGAAATTGTTTTATAAACTGATGAGTGAAATTTGGCAGGGGTGGAAGGACTTGAACCTACAACTTTCGGTTTTGGAGACCGATGCTCTACCAATTGAACTACACCCCTAATGACATTTAAATTTTTAAAGTATTTAATTATATGATTAATTGATAAAAAAGTCTAGTTTGTATTTTATAAAAAATTTGATGATAAAGTATATTAATTTTTAGATCTAAAAAGTTGTTAAAATGATAGAATAGTTTTATTTAATCATTACAAATGATAAGGTAAAAATTGTATGAAAACTCCAATTTATTTAGACTATGCAGCTACTACCCCAGTAGATTTTCAAGTTGCTAAAAAAATGATGAATTATTTAACAATTGATGGAATGTTTGGCAACCCTTCATCTCGGTCACATAAATTCGGTTGGGAAGCTGAAGAAATTGTTGATATTGCTCGCAATCAAATATCTGATTTAATTGGAGCAGATTCACGTGAAATTATATTCACTTCAGGAGCAACGGAAGCAAATAATTTAGCTATTAAAGGTATTGCATTATTTCATAAAAAAAAAGGAAATCATATTATTACAAGCAAAACAGAGCATAAATCAGTATTAGATGCTTGTAGATATTTGGAAGGAGAAGGTTTTTCAGTAACTTATTTAACTCCTAAAAATAACGGTATTATTGATTTAAATAATTTAAAAAAACATATTAGAAAAAACACTATACTTATCTCTATAATGCATGTGAACAATGAAACTGGAATTATTCAAGATATCAATAGTATTTCTGAAATCTGCAAATCTCGTGATATTTTTTTTCATGTTGACGCTACGCAAAGTGTTGGGAAAATTAACATTAACATAAAAAATTCTTGTATAGATTTAATGTCTTTTTCCGCCCATAAATTATATGGCCCAAAAGGTATTGGAGGACTATATGTTCGCCGAAGACCTCGTGTTCGTTTATTAGCATCTTTACATGGGGGAGGGCATGAAAGAGGTATGAGAGCTGGAACTTTACCAGTACATCAAATTGTCGGCATGGGAGAAGCTTTTGAATTAGCAAAAAATAAGATTAAAGATGATTTTATTCATTTAAATAATTTGAGAAATGATTTATGGAATGGCATTAAAAATATCGAAGAAGTTTATTTAAATAGTGATTTAAAACAAGGTGCACCTCATATTTTAAATGTTAGTTTTAACTATGTTGAAGGTGAATCATTAATTATGTCGCTTAAAGATCTTGCTATTTCATCGGGTTCAGCATGTACTTCATCTAGTTTAGAGCCATCTTATGTATTAAGAGCGTTAGGCATAAAAGATGAGTTAGCACATAGTTCTATTCGTTTTTCTATTGGTAGGTTTACAACAAAAGAAGAAATTCAACACACAATAAAATTAGTTCATCAATCTATTTCTAAACTTCGAGAACTTTCACCATTATGGGAAATGTTTAAATCAGGAGTTGATTTAAATAGTATAGAATGGGATCATAATTAAAACAACAAAAAATAAAAGGTATATCAAAATGGCTTATAGTAAAAAAGTTATGGATCATTATGAAAATCCTCGGAATGTTGGTTCTTTTCCTAGCTCAGATATTAATGTTGGAAGTGGTTTAGTCGGCGCGCCTGCTTGTGGTGATGTTATGAAGTTGCAAATTAAAGTTAATTCAAAAGGTATTATTGAAGATGCTTGCTTTAAAACATATGGTTGCGGTTCTGCTATTGCTTCTAGTTCACTAGTAACGGAATGGATTAAGGGAAAATCAATAAAAGAAGCAGAATCTATTAAAAATACAAGTATAGTTGAAGAACTAGAATTGCCTCCAGTAAAAATCCATTGTTCTATTTTAGCAGAAGATGCTATTAAATCAGCTATTTTAGATTATAAAAATAAAAAAAATAGAGATTAATATTATTTTCATAATTTAATGTTGAAAAGTTTTTTTCAGCATTAAATTTTAATTTAACTTGCTTATATAGTTTTATTTGGGTGTTTATGAATTACTTTACATTATTCCAATTACCAAAAAAATTTCGAATAAATAAAGATTTATTACATAAAAACTTTTATAAATTACATTTACAATTTCATCCTGATTTATTTATAAATGATTCTGAATCTAAAAAAAAATGGATATTAAAAAAATCCATTGAAATTAATAAAGGATATAAAACTTTAAAAAGTTCATCGAATAGATCAATATATTTACTTTTTCTTAACGGTATTAAAGTTAATCAGAATAAATTGTTATCTGAAAATCAGTATTTTTTGAAAAAATATTTTTTTTTATATGAAGAATTAGAAATTATTAAAACAAAACATAATTCAAATATAATTCATTTAAATAATTTTTTTAAAAAAATAGAAGATGAAATAAAAAATTGCGAAAATTTACTTGATTATGAATTTAATAATAAAAATTGGAATGCAATTATTAACATAATATCTCAATTATTGTTTTTAAAAAAAATAAAAAAAACTTAAAAACATAACAATTTTTACTTAAATTGAATAAATTAGGATGTTTTTATATGATTTTTTTGAAAAAAAAATTTGATAAAAAATTAATTTTAGGTATTGACTTTGGAACGACTTATTCTCTTGTTTCTACTATAGATCAAAATCGTGCTTTATTATTAACTGATGATAAAAAACGTTATTTAATACCATCTGTTGTAAATTGCAGAAAAAATAATTTTTTAGTTGGTTGGGAAGCTGAAAAAAAAATACTGAAAGATCCTATGAATACAATTATTTCAGTAAAACGTTTAATCGGTCGATCTATTGATTTTATTAAAAAAGAATTTCCAGTTTTACCTTATGTTTTGGAGAAAAGTAAAAATCAAGATATTTTATTTCATACTCAATCAGGAAAAGTTTCGTCTATTGAAATTGTTGGTGAAATATTAAAATATCTTAAAAAAAGAGCTTGCTCTTTATACAAAATCAAAACAGACTCAACTGTCATAACTGTTCCGGCATATTTTAATAATATTCAGCGTTCTTTAATAAAAAAATCTGCTATTTCTGCAGGAATCAATTTAATTAGATTATTAAATGAACCTACATCTGCTGCTATGGCATATGGTTTAGAACAAAATACACAAGGTATTGTTGTAATTTACGATCTTGGAGGTGGTACTTTTGATGTTTCTATATTAAAATTAAATAAAGGATTATTCGAAGTATTGGCGACAAGTGGTGATTCTAATCTGGGTGGTGATGATTTCGATGTTCTTTTAGCAAACTATATTTATAAAAAATCTAACTTGTTATATGATAATAATGAATCTTTTTATAATTTATTATTAAAAACAGCAAAGAAAGCGAAAATAAAATTAACTTATTATAATTCAGTAGAAGTTACTTTATTAGAATGGAAAGGAGTAATTACTCGTAATGAGTTTGATATAATTATTAAACATTTAATCGAAAAAACTTTATTAATTTGTACAAAAATATGCAAAGAAATAGAATTAAATATAAAAGATATTAAAGAAATTATTATGGTAGGAGGTTCTACGCGAGTTCCATTAGTATACAATGAAGTTAAAAAATTTTTTAAAACTAATCCATTAATTTCAATTAATCCAGATCAAGTAGTGGCAATGGGAGCTGCATTGCAATGTAATATGCTGATATGTAACTCTATGCAACATCGAACAATATTATTAGATGTAATACCGCTTTCATTAGGAGTTGAGGTGATAGGTGGATTTGTCGAAAAAATTATTTTTCGTAATAGTCATATACCGATTTCTAAAACAAAAGAATTTACAACTTCAAAAGATAATCAAACAGGAATTGTTATTCATGTGTTACAAGGAGAAAGAGAGCTTGCAAAACATTGTATTTCTCTTTCTCGATTTGTTTTAAAAAATATTTCTCTTGGTAAAGCAGGTACAGTTAGAATTTTAGTGACATTTCAAATTGATACTGATGGTTTGATCAGTATCACTGCACTTGAAAAAAACAGTAAAAAATCTAAAACAATTCAAATTGATAATTCTTTATCTAAGTATAAAAATATTTCTGAAATTATTAAAGATCATAAGAATAATATTAAAAATGATTATTATTTAAGAATTAAAGAAGAAAAAAAAATTGAATCCAAAAATATTTTAGATTTATTAAATAACGCTTTAAAAAAAGATCAAAATTTAATCAATAAAAACGAATTAAAAAAAATTAAAGAAAATCAAATAGAACTTCAAAAATCCATCGATGAAGATGATTTTTATTCTATTAAATTAAATTTAAAAAAATTAAACGAATCAACTCAAACATTTTTTTCATTACGGTTAAAAAATGAAATTAATAGTATTTTAACTAATAAAACAGATGATACTAAATAATGCCTAAAATTTTTTTTCTACCTCATAAGTTCATATTACCCAAAGGTGCTATTTGTGAATGTAAAAAAGGTGAAACTATCTTAAACGTCGCACTATTAAATAATATTAAAATAGAACATGCATGTGAAAAATCATGTGCTTGCAGCACTTGTCATTGTATCATACGAAAAGGGTTTCTTTCTCTTTCAGGGTGGAGTGAACAAGAAGAAGATGTTTTAGATAAAGCATGGGGTCTTGAATCCACCAGTCGATTAAGTTGTCAAGCAATTGTTGGAGATATTGATATCGAGGTGGAAATTCCTTTGTATAATACTAATCATATTACTGAAAATTAGTTTAGTTTTTGAATATATGGATTTATTGTATCTTTAAATTTGATTTCAATTGGTATACCTTCAATTTGAAGGGATTCATAAAAAAAATTTTCTAAATATCTTGTATAAGTTATTGGCAAATATTTTGTTTGATTACCATGTATAATAATTTTAATTGGAATGGAACTTCCTAGATGCACATATTTTAATTTTATTCGACGTTTATTAATTATTGGAGGTTGGTGTTTTTGTATTGCTTCTTTCATTATTTTCATAAGCTTTGAGGTGTTTATTTGTTTTTTAGTCGATTGATGAACATGTTTAATTAATTTAAATATTTCAAAAATTTTTTGGCTTTTTAGTGCTGATATAAAATGTATTTTTGCAAAAAAATAGTTTTTTAATTGATAATTTATTAATTTTTTAAATTTTATTTTTTCTATAACATTTAATAAATCCCATTTGTTAATTATGATAATTAATGGTTTTCCAAAATTTTTAATTTTATTTATTAATAATAAATTTTGATTACATATTTTTTTTTGTTCATCTTTTGCATCTATAATAAGTAATGTTATATCTGTTTTTTCAATTGTTTCTAAAGTTTTAATAACAGATATTTGTTCTATTTTGTTTTTTTTTCTTTTCTTTTTTGATGTTCCTGAAGTATCGATTAAAATATAATTTTTATTATTATATTTTATAGGTACAGATATAGCATCTAGTGTTGTACCTGGTGTATTGGAAGTAATAATTCGATTTTGCATTACAAGCGAATTAATTAATGTTGATTTACCAACATTAGGTTTTCCTATACATGCAATTTTAATTGGGATATTTTTTATTTCTTCTTGTTTATCTATCGTTTTTTTTAGCTTTATTTTTTGAAATTTAGATTCTATCCAAGGAATTAAATATTCATTAATAAAATTATTTATTCCTTGGTTATGGCTTGCAGATATTTTGATATTGTTTTTAATTCCCAAGGAATAAAATTCGTTTAATTTTTCATTTTTTTTAATTCCGTCTATTTTATTAATTATTAAAAAAAAATCTTTTTCATGTTTTTTTATTGTCTTTAATATTTCATATTCTTCTGGAAGAAGTCCTTCTCGAGCATTGACCATAAATAAAATTAAATCTGCTTCATTCATGGCCATTAATGTTTGTTTATGAGCTTGTTTTTGAATTTTTTTTAATTCAAAATCAAAACCTGATGTATCTGTTAAAATAAATTTTTTATTTTTTTCTAAATAACACAGTCCGTAATTTCTATCTCTTGTAAGTCCTGAAAAACTTGAAACAAGAGCATTTCTTTTTTTGGTTAATATGTTAAAAAAAGTAGATTTTCCTACATTAGTACGGCCGATTAAAGCAATAATAGGTAACATTTTTATATACTCTTTTTTTTATAAAGATTGTTTATTTTTTATATGAATTATTGATTTTGAGCTTCATTTATTTTTATGTTAATTATCTCTTTAGATATTTTAGATTTTTCAAAATATTTACTTTTTTCCCAAGCTTGAATAGCTAATTTTATATTTCCATTTTTCATAAAAATATCTCCTTTAATATTTTCAACTATGTTCGTCCAAGAATCATCTTTAATTTCTTCGATAATTTTCATTGCATCTTTATTTTGATTTTGTTGTATTTTTATTTGTGACATTCTCAATCTTAAAATATTTTTTAAATTTTCTTCTTTTGTGTATTTTAAGCTGTTTTCTAATTGAATAAATGCTTTTTCTAAATTATTTTTTAAAATATATTGTTTTGATAGCGATAAAGAAATTAAAGTACCATAAATATTTTTGTTTTCTATTATAAATTTTTCTATTTTTTTAAAATCTAAATTCTTTCTTGCATGTATTTCTTTTAATATTTCTTGATAATTATTTTTATATGAATTTTGTATATTATTTTTTGGTTTGATCTTAAAAAATAGGATTATCAAAACAAAAATTAAAATAACTATAATTAAAAAAAATTTTTTTTTTGAAAAAAATGGTTTTTTAATATGATTGTGTTGTGTTAAATGCATTTTTTTTTCCTTCTATTGAAAACAAAACAACTCTTAGTAAACCTTTATTAAGTTTAATCTTTTTAAGATTAAAAAGATATTTTTAAAATTTTTTTTTATTAATGAATGCAATATTAATTTTAAAAAAAATAGTAAAAAAAATTTTTTTTTGACATAAAACCATTTTTTTACAAGTTATTCATATATTAAACACTAATTGTACACAACTAGTTAACAACAGAAGTTCTTTTATTATCAATGCTAAAGATGACTTATCCACAGATTTCTTATTTACTAATAATAATAATATATATTATTTTATTTATATTTTATTTAAAAACATAAAAATAAAAACCTAAATATAAAATATAAAAACAAACATAAAAATCTATCTTTAACATTAAAGTCTTATTTTTAATATTTACATATGTTATCTTGATTAAAATATTAATAATGTATAAAATAATTTCAATGTCTTAAGGTATTATT